>DATNLP010000325.1:0-2131 GCA_035602795.1 Acidimicrobiales bacterium
CGACGCAGCCTCCGGCCACGACCACGACGCAGCCGCCGACCTCGAGCAGCTCGTCATCCGGTGGTGAGATGGCGGCGCCATCGGGTTACACGTCGAGCCAGATGACCTTCGACGACGCCTTCTCGGGGACGTCGCTCAACAGTTCGAACTGGACGTCCGAGCTCGCTCCGGGATCCAACTGGAATGACGAGGACCTGCCCAGCGGCGATTCGTCGGCCGGGTCCAACCAGGCGGCCTACTGGGCACCGTCGCAGGACACCGTCGACAACGGCCTGACGCTTGCGGCCCGCCAGACCACTTCGTCCGACACCGGCTACAGCAAGGGGTTCAGCTGGGTCTCGGGCGTGGTCACCTCTAAGTTCACGCTGCCTTCAACCGGGTGGTACGTCCAGATCCGGGCCAAGATGCCCGACACCTCCGACGGCATGTGGCCGGCGCTGTGGTTCCTGCCATCGAATTCGGCCCAGGAGTTCGACGGCCTCGAAGGCGGGTGGAAGGGATCGAACCCGAACGAGCAAGGTCACTCCGACCTCTTCGCCAGCTCGGGACAGGTGCAGGACGTGTGGTCCACCCCGAGCAGCGCCGACATCACGGCGGGCTACAACACCTACGGATTCCGGTACATCCCGGGCCAGTCGGTCACGACCTACTTCAACGGCCAGCAGGTGTACCAGGTCAACAGCAGCAGCATCTCGGCCCAGGACTACTACCTGCTCATCGAGCTCCAGGTCGCCTCGTCGGCCACGTCGGGCTGGCACACGGCCCTGTCGGGCAGCACACCGAGCCCGTCCAACATGGACATCTCGGAGGTCCAGGTCTACTCGTAAACCTTCTCCGCCCGTCGGCCGCGGCCCCTTGACGCCGCGGCCGGCGGGCGGACACCACCGCTCCTTGGGCGCCCGAAAAAGTCAGGGAGCGGTGCCTAGAGTTAGCCGGGTGCGATATCGGCGAGCTCACAGACGCGAGGAGCATTGACACCCCGGGCACGGAGGCTGCCGTACGGAGCAGTCCTCCGTGTGATGACGATCGTCATCTTTCTGTCGTGCGTGATCCCGGCATTGACGTCGGGTGGGAACGCCGCGGCGGTGGCCGCAACCGGCAGGCTCGCGGCACCGGCCGGCTACACACAGAAGCAGCTCATCTTCGACGACCGGTTCACCGGCACCAGCCTGAACAGCTCGAACTGGAACGCGTACCTGGGAGCCAGCGGGACCAGGTGGGACGACCACGGCTATCTGCCCTACCCCTATTCCGGGCCCAATACCCCCATCACCAATGAGGCGGCCATGTTTGCGCCATCCCAGGTCAGTGTGAACAACGGGCTCACCCTCTCCGCCACGCACAACACCACTCGGTATGGAGGCACCTATCCGTGGCTCAGCGGTGTGGTGACCACGGAGGGGAAGTTCACGCTGCCGACCAACGGGTGGTACGTGCAAGTGAAGGCGAAGATGCCGAACCAGGCCTTGGGCATGTGGCCCGCCATCTGGTTCCTCCCGCCGACTGGGGGGACTCCCTACAACGAGCTCGACGGTTACGAAGGCGGTTTCCTCGACGGCAGCAACGTCAACGACGTCATGCACTCGGACTACTTCTCCTTCGAGGGACAGCAGCAGAACGCCTACAGCGTCAACGCTGACGTCACCGCCCGCTACCACGTCTACGGATTCCGCTTCGTCCCGGGCCGCTCGATCACCGCATACTTCGACGGGCGACAGGTATGGCAGGTTTCGGCATCGAGCGGTACCACGATCACTGCCGAGCCGTACGAGATCCTCATAGAGCTGCAGGTGGCCACCGCGCAGATCTCCCACCACACGGTGGCGACAAATACGACGCCCTCGGCGACGATGAAGGTCGCCGAGGTGCAGGCTTACACCAATCGGACCAATCGCTAAGCCGGGCTATCAGGCGATCCACAGCCACCCCTCAGCTCAGTCCTTGGCTCGCCGGAGTGGCTGGGAGCCGCTTGCGTTCGCTGCGTAAGGTGGGCCGATGCAATCTCGGCTGCGGGCGGTGGCGCGGGGTGTCCGCGATTAGGGCGAAGGGTGGTCGACTCCGGGGCGCGGTCGCTTTCGCTCTCGCGCTGTCCTTCCTCCTCCCTCTCCTGGCCACTGCGCCCGCCTCCGGG
>DATNLP010000330.1:0-5705 GCA_035602795.1 Acidimicrobiales bacterium
GCCGCTGAATGCCACGAGCTCCGGAGAGCATCATCACCAGCTCGTGATCGGCACCCTCTGGTCAGCGGACGGGCCGCTGCCCCGGTGCTTCAGGAGGTCGTCGCTGGTGGTGACGTGCCGGGTGGGAGATCGCCGACATCGAGTCCGGCCTGCGCTGTGAGCGCGGCAACCTGTTGATGAGTCTCCGCGATGAGGGTGGCGTTCTTCAGCACCTGCATCGTGAGCGTGCGGATCTCGGTCGTAAGCGTGTGGATCTCGCTGGTGAGGTCCGTGTTCTCTTTAATCAATGTCACGATGTTCGTCTCGGTCGCCTCGATCTGCTCTTCTTGCAGATCGATCTTGTCGAGTAACGCGGTCAGCGCATTCTGCGCCCGATTGGCCGCGGTGGCGACGAGAAAACCAATGAACAGCTCGGCGACCGTGGTGATCAAATTCAGCGGGAAATTGAAGCCTTGGCTGGTGAACCACGTCGGGAGCCAGGTCCCGCTCGACAGCTTTGGGCCACCCAGAGCGAAGATCAGCGTCCAGGCAACGATCAGAACGAACCAAAATGCGATGTTGAGCGGCCGCCCCATCGCCTCGGACACCCAGTCGGCAAAACGGTCGAAGGCCGTCGGCCTCTTGACCGCGTCCACCATCGCCTGAGTCGTGGACCCGGGTCCTGACGATGGCTCGGACGATAGCTCGGACGATAGCTCGGACGATGGAGGCTGCGCTGACCGCTCGCTCGTGTCTTCTGTCACCGTCATTAGCACTCGCCTCCTTGACGTGGTCGCCCCTCACTTTATGAGGGTCCACTCGACGATCCGAGGAATGAACCTGATGGCGGTCCTGCCGTCACGTCATGCGACTCAACACGACCATCCTCATGGATGCAGCAGTCAAGGATCGGGGATTCGACGGACGGAGGTTCGGACCGGCGGAGGTGTCCCATTGTCCGGCCCCGGGTGACGGTCCTAACCTGTCGATATGGCTCTCGTGGTCGAAGACATCGTTGCCCGGTGTCAAGAGGCACTGACCGAGCACACTCCGCCCTTGGCTATCCGCGACATCCTGGACGAGCTGGTCTCCCGTGGCAGCGGCCTCGAGCAGGCGCTTGGCCCTGTCGATCGTGGCGGCATCACCACGCTGCACAATGCCGCTGACCTCACGGTGCTCCATGTGGCGTGGACACCGGGATTGACCCTTTACCCCCACGAACATTCGATGTGGGCGGTGATTGGCATGTATGGCGGCCAAGAGGACAACGAGTTCTTCCGCCGGGCCCCAGGGGGCCTCCAACGAGCGGGTGGCCGAGAGTTACCGGCTGGAGAGGTTCTCGTGCTGGGCGACGACGCAATCCATTCGGTCGCCAACTCCCGGAAGGACTTCGCAGTGGCCTTGCACGTGTACGGAGGTGATTTCTTCTCAGTTGCGCGTTCCGAGTGGGACCTCGAGACCCACGAGGAGCGCCCGCGCGATTTCCAACGTACTCAGCAGCTCTTCGATGAAGCAAACGCGCGCTGGCTGCAGGATTCTTGATCTACCGGTCGGACCGGTTTCTCGATAACGGTGGAAACGTCTCCGAACCTCCGATCGCGTCGTCTCTGGCGGCGGCCCCTAGAACGTCGATCGGCGAATGTCCTTAGGCCGTGCAGGTGGGGTACAAGGGTGAGCCCGACGGCAACGCTGTGCCACCGACGTTCACCGTAACGATCAGACTGGGGCTGTGCTTCTTATCGATGCAGCAAATGTGATCGGGTCTCGTCCGACTGGCTGGTGGCGGGATCGAGCTGGAGCAGCCCGAGCGTTCGTGGACCAGATCAGAGCGGCCGTTGACTCGGGACGGGTCGCCCAACCTGTCGTCGTGGTCCTGGAAGGCAAGGCGCGCGAGGGCGTCAAGGGTGGCGTCGCCGACGGCGTCACGGTCCTGCACGCCGCGGGCAGCGGTGACGACATGCTCATCGATGTCGCTTCGAGCGCCTCCGGTCAAGTGGTCAGGCTGGTTACGGCGGATCGTGAGTTGCGGCGGCGGGCTCAGGCCGTGGGAGCGGACGTCGTCGGACCTGGATGGCTCCTTGAGCTCCTCGAGCAAATGAACTGAACGCTCGGTGCGGAACAGAGCGGCTTTGTCTCGGGTGGTGGTGTCGCGGCCATTCTTGGCAGACTGAATGTCCATGAGTGAAGATTCCGGTTATCGGGTCCAGCTCTGGGACTACTACGACCGCCGGACTCAGTTTCGCTCCCAGGACGCGTTCGCCCGAGCCCAAGACGCCGAGAGCCAACAGATTCGCACTGCCCTCGAGTATTGGCACGGCCTCGGGGTCGACGCGTCTGCGTCGGAAGTAGGGGCGGAGAACGCGCACGTGCGCGAGCTGCTCCACTCGCTCCCGCCAGCCACATACCTCGAGGTCGGCAGTGGCCCTGGTAGCTACACCTCGGACCTCCCCGGAAAGGGGGTTGCGCTGGATCAGAGTGCCGCAGCTCTCAGAGTCCTTCGGTCCCGCGTATCGCGGGTTCCGGTGATTCGGGCCGATGCGCTCCACCTGCCTCTGCACGACCAGTCCGTCGCATGCGTGTTCGCCACGCACATCTACGGAATCCTCGACGAGCCGGACCGGAACATGCTGTTGCGTGAGGCTCGACGAGTGGGGCGTCGCTTCCTCGTGCTCGATGCTGGACGCCCGGCCGGCGTGCCCGCCGAGCAATGGCAGCGACGATCGTCTGGGCTTGACCAACAGCTCTACAATGTTCTCCGCCAGCACTTCGACGCGCGAGAGCTCGCGGACGAGATCGGTGGACAGGTCCTGTTTGCGGGCAACTTCTATGTCCTCGTCAGCTCAGAAACCTGAAGGGCATTCGCCACGTACCTCTACGCACGTAGGAAGCACTGCGTCCATACGCCGCCGAGCATCAGGCTGAGAAGCCGGCTGCTGCGGAAGGCGTAGCGCCGTCGTCAACGCCCGGCGGAGGACATTCTCTTCAGCTGAGCTGCTCGGCCAGCGCAACGATGATGCCCTCGGGGCCGCGGACGTAGCAGAGCCGATAGGTGTCCTCGTACTGGTCCAGCTCGCCCACGAGTTCGGCGCCATGAGCGTGCAAGCGGGCGAGGACGTCCTCGATAGCTTCGACGGCGAACATAATGCTCCGTATGCCCAGCGTGTTCGCCGGTGCGTTCGGCTCAGCGCTGACCGCCGACGGGGAGTGGAATTTTGTCAGCTCAAGCCGGCCCTGGCCGTCCGGCGTACGCACCATTGCGATGTCGACTCGTACATCCTCGAGCCCGGAGACCCGATCCACCCAAGGCCCCTCTACTCCCGCCTCGCCCTCCAACTCCAGACCAAGCTCGAGAAAGAACGCAATAGCGGCCTCAAGATCGTCGACAACGACGCTGACGTGGTCCATCCGTTGGATCGTCATGCGTCCCAAAGTATCCGTTCAGCCACTGTTGAGCTCATGAACTCAGGGGATTTACGTCCAAATCGACGCCCTTACGCCGAGACCCCTCGCGAAGTGCGAGCATTTGGGTCGTGGAACATGAAAAGGAAGTGCTGCTCAACTCCCTCACCAAGCAGCGTGAGCACGTCCTGGAAATCCTCGACGGACTTTCAAGCGAGGCCCTGCATCAAGCTGTCCTGCCAAGCGGTTGGACAAGCCTGGGATTGGTGAACCATCTCACCTTCGATGTGGAACGGTGTTGGTTCCGTGAGGTCCTTATCGGAGAGACCTTCGATGACGACCAGGAAACCGATTCGGTATCTGCGTGGTTGGTACCACCAGACCGAAGCCCCGAGGTCGTCTTTGGTCGTTACCGCCACGAGATCGAGAGGGCGAATGCAGTCATCGCCGCCACTCCTCTTGACGCCCCACCGAAGGCTTGGCCCGACTTCTTCGGTGAATGGCGGCTGGCCGACCAGCGCGAAATCCTAGTCCACGTGATCACTGAGACCGCCACTCACGCTGGGCACCTCGACGCAGTTCGCGAAATCATTGACGGCCGCACCTGGCTCAGGCTGACTTAGCGTCACGAAGACGTCGGCCGGACCATCCGGTATGCGTCAATACCGAGCGGGTGCGACCTCTGGGGTGCACCCGCTCCCGTTGCTCAGCTCGCGTCCACGCGGGCCTGTCCGTCACGCAGCGATTTGATGACCTCGTCAAGCGTGCTCGGTGAGTTCGGCGCCTGTTCGTCACGAGTGAGGGCACCGTAGATCTCAGAGGCGGCCTGATGGAAGCCGTCCGGAAGATCAGCGTCTCGAAACGTCCGCGCGATCTCCTCCATCTCCGCCCGCCAACGCCACCCTTTGGTAACCGCCTGCTGCGCGGCTGACAGTGAGCGGCCTTGTAGTTCGGGCATGGAGCCTTCCCATTCGGCGAGGAGCGCGCCCGTCTCCCCGAGGGTCTCCGCGAGGGCCCGAATGTCGAGCAGGAGGGCGATCGTTCCTTTGGTCCACGCTGCGAAACACATCTTCAGCGCCGACGCCGCGGTTGGGTCATCAGAAAGCACGCGGGCATCCACTGCGGTCCCGGAGAAGAGCCGGGAGATCTTCGGGCCGTCGGGTCCCGACAGGTAAAGACGGGTGCGGCGCGAGGCAGCGCTGGGCGGTCCGCCGATGATTCCGCCGTCCAAATAGCTGCCGCCGCCTGCCTCGATCAGCGTCGCCACCTCGCGAGCTGTCGCCGGAGCAATCGCGTTGGCGTCGAGGTAGACGCCCTGAAAGCCCGACACCTGCCGCGCGACGTCACGGGCGACCTCGGGCGGAGAAATGGAGATGATGAGCTCACATCCATCTCGGATAGCTTCGACCGACCCCACGTCGGTGAGCCCGGCGGCGGACGCCCGACGGGCCGTTGCCGGACTTCGCCCAGATGATGCCCACCACACCGGATGCTCGCCGGCGAGGACGCCACCGACGGCGGATCCCATCTCGCCGGGGTGAAGTAAACCGATCGGACCGCACTGCATCATGCCTACCTCCTGCCCAGCCCGACCAGACAGAATCCGAACCGGGCCCCCTTGAAGCCTACGTTCGAGTTCGGCGGATGGCTTGCGGACACAGGCCGGTCAGCAGCGAGACGTAGGTCCCAGTCTCGCTTCCGCTCGCTTCACTTGAGGTCCATTTGCGATTGCGCAAGACGACCGTCGGACACGACCCCACATGAGTCGCTTCGGAGAAGGATGGGACGAGCCCATACCGGCGGGTCGCGGGCGGAGCCGGCCGGCCGGACGTAGCTTGGGACTATGCGCTTCGCTTTCAAAACCTCGCCGCAGGACACGACCTGGACCGACATGCTTTCTGTGTGGAAGGTGGCCGACGACATCGAGCTGTTCGAGTCGGGCTGGACCTTCGACCACTTCTATCCGATCTTTTCGGACAGCACCGGCCCTTGCATGGAGGGCTGGATCACCCTGACGGCGCTGGCCCAGGCGACGACCCGCCTGCGCATGGGAACCCTGGTGACCGGCATCCACTATCGCCACCCGGCGATCCTGGCCAACATGGCGACCACCCTCGACATCGTCTCAGGAGGACGGCTGGAGTTTGGCATCGGGGCCGGGTGGAACGAGGAGGAGTCGGGGGCCTACGGGATCGAGTTGGGCACGCCGGCCCAGCGCAGCGACCGCTTCGAGGAGGCCTGCGAGGTAATCGTCGGGCTTCTCACGCAGGAGACGACGACCTTCAAGGGCCGCTTCTACCAGCTCAGCGAGGCGCGCAACGAGCCCA
>DATNLP010000351.1:0-14075 GCA_035602795.1 Acidimicrobiales bacterium
AACCCACAACCCATAACCGATCAGTCCACCGCCGGAGGTGCCGTGCGTTTCTCGTATGCCGAGTCGATGACCGACCCCTCGTATTACCTGCCGCTCGCCCGGGCGGCCGAGGCTGCTGGATACGACTCCATGGTCGTCCCCGACTCCATCTGCTACCCCGAGGTCTCGGACACCACGTACCCCTTCAATCCCGATGGCACCCGCGAGTTCCTGGAAGACAAGCCCTTCCTCGAGCCGTTCTCGCTCATCCCGGCCATGGGCGCCGTCACCGAGCGCCTCCGCTTCGTGACGTTCGTCATCAAGCTGCCCATCCGCCAACCGGTCCTCATCACCAAGCAGGTCAGTTCGACCGCCGTGCTCACCGACAACCGCCTCCTGCTCGGCGTGGGCACCAGCCCGTGGCCGGAGGACTACGCCATCTGCGGCGTCCCCTGGGAGCGCCGGGGTACGCGCATGGACGAGGAGATCGCCATCATGCGCGGGCTCATGGCCGGCGGCTTCTTCGAGTTCCACGGGGAGGTGTTCGACCTCCCGTCCATCAAGATCTGTCCGACGCCGAGTCGGCCCGTGCCGATCCTGATCGGCGGCCATCATGAGGCGGCGCTCCGGCGGGCCGCCGTCGACGGTGACGGGTGGCTGCACGGCGGCGGCGACCCCGCGCTGCTCCCCGGGCTCCTCGAGCGCCTGGCCGCCCTGCGCCAGGAGCACGGCACGGAGTCGAAGCCCTTCGAGATCCACGTCATCTCCGCCGACGCCTACAGCCCCGACGGCGTCAAGCGCCTCGAGGAGCTCGGCGTGACCGACGTCATCGTCGGTTTCCGCTGGCCGTACGGCATCGAGCAGGACACTGAGCCGCTCGAGACCAAGGTCGACAACCTGCGTCGTTTCGCCGACGACGTCATCGCCAAGGTCGCCTGACCACCCACGACGATCCGCCCAACCAACAAGCAGTACAACGACGACAAGCAGCACAATGGAGGACGCCATGTCAGACGAGGTGCCAAACGCCCGCGAGCTCGGCGTCCGTTCCCGGGCCGCAGTGGCTGCCGGCGACCGCGAGGGCTGGCTCGCGCTCTTCGCCGACGACGCGGTCGTGCAGGACCCGATCGGGCCGTCGCCGTTCGACCCCGATGGCACAGGTCACCACGGCCGGGCGGCGATTGCCGCCTTCTATGACAGCGTCATCGCGAACAGTGAGACCATTCAGTTCGAGTTCACCGAGTCCTACCTGTGCGGGGCCGAAGCGGCCGAAGTGGGCATCATTCGCACCACCCTGGCCGGTGGCACGCACCAAGCCGTCGTCAACGGCGTGTACACCTACCGCAGCGACGGCGCCGGCAAGATCGCCGCCCTGCGCACCTACTGGGAGTTCGACGCGGTCGACCTGGTGGAGATCGGAAGCTGACCACGGTGCGTGTCCTGGTCCGCGACGGCCTCTTCAGCGATACCGACCCGCCGGCGCTCCTGGGCAGCCACTGCCTGCACTGCGGGTCCACCCTGTTCCCGCGCACCGACACCTGCGCCTACTGCGCCACCGAGGGCCCCGAGGCGGTCGAGCTGTCTCGCGCCGGCACGCTGTGGGCCTGGACTGCGGTGACCGCCCCGCCTCCCGGTTACACGGGCGACGTCCCCTACGGCGTGGGCGTGGTCGAGTTGCCCGAGGGCGTGCGCGTCATCGGCCGCCTGACTGAGAGCGACCCCGCCGCCCTCTCCGCCGGCCAGCCGATGGAGCTCCGTGTGGTGCTGCTGCACCAGGACGCCGACGGGAATGACGTCGTCACCTACGCCTTCGCGCCCACGCCGGCATCGGCATCCGCATCCGCCGCGGCAACCGCCGCCGAATCCGACCGAGTCGGCTCGTGAGTGGCGTCGCCGTCGCCGGAGTCGGGATGCACCCCTTCGGGCGCTTCGACGGCGTCTCGACCACCGACATGGGCACCGCCGCCGTCCGGGCCGCCCTAGCGGAGGCCGGCGTGGGCAAGGGTGGCTTTCAGGCCGCCTTCTGCGGCACGGCCTACGGCGGGGTGGCTACGGGGCACAAGGTGCTCAGCCGCCTCGGTATGACCGGCATGCCCATCCTCGACGTGGAGGCTGGCTGCGCCAGCGGGGGCGCTGCCCTGATGCTGGCGGCCGGCGCCATCCGGGCCGGGCAGTACGCCACGGTGCTCGTCTTCGGTACCGAGAAGATGCCCAAGGGCATCATTCGCTCCTCCTTCTTCGACCCCTGGCAGGAAGAGGCTGGGCTGGCCGCCACCCCATCCTTCTTCGCCCTGCGCGCCCAGCGGCTCTGCCTCACCTCGTGCGTGACCAAGGACCACCTGGCCCGGGTCGTGGTGAAGAACCGCCGGCACGGCACCGCCAACCCCGACGCAATGTTCCAAAAGGAGACGTCGGTCGAAGAGGTCCTGGCCTCGCGGGTCGTCTGCGAGCCCCTGCACCTCTTCATGCTGTGCTCGCCCAACGAGGGTGCCGCCGCGCTGGTGCTGCGCCGCGACGACCTGCCCTCCACCTCGGGCGTCGCCTCGGTCACGCTCGCCGCCGCGGTGCTCCGCTCGCACCTGCCCGGCTCGGTGCTCAGCGAGTCGACCCCTTTGTCGGGTCTCACCGACGACAGCGTGCCCGCCCCCACCACCCTGGCCGCCACCGCCGCCTACGAGGAGGCCGGGGTCGGCCCCGGTGACCTCGACGTCGTGGAATGCCAGGACACCGACGCCGCCCGCGAGCTCCTCTCCTGCGAGGAGCTTGGCCTCTGCGAGCCCGGCGGCTCGGCGGCCCTGCTCGACTCGGGTGCGACCGAGCTCGGCGGCCGACTGCCCGTCAACCCGAGCGGCGGCCTTCTCTCCAAGGGTGAGCCCCTCGGCGCCTCGGCCTTGGGCCAGGTGGTCGAGCTCGTCCACCAGCTGCGCGGCGAGTGCGGCCCCCGCCAGGTGGAAGGCGCCCGCACGGCCCTCTCGCACACGGTCGGCCGTGGCGCCAACGCCGGCGTCGTGATTTTGACCCGCTAGCGGTACTCGCCCAGGAGGGACGAGGGATTGTCCGCCCCCTGGACCACTTCCTGGGCCTTCACCTGTCCAGCGCGTCGAGCGCGTCGAGCGCGTCGGGGAGGTCGTCGAGCGAGGTCACGACCCCGTCTGGCCGTTCGTCACCGTCGGGCAGCTGCTCGAACATGCCGACACCCTCGCCGTCGCGGTCCAGCCAGATGGCGGACCAACCGGCACGCTTCGCCCCGACCACGTCGTTGAGCGGATGGTCGCCGACGAGGACGCACGCCGCCGGGCCGACGCCCAGCTCGCGCTCGGAGACCTCGAAAATGCCCTTGTCCGGCTTGACCACGCGGTGGTCCTGGGCGAAGACCACCGATTCGAAATAGGCACCGAGGCCCACCCGTTCGGGCAGTCGGCTCCCGTTGGACAGCAGCCCGAGACGGTAGCGAGGCCGCAGCGCGTCGAGGCAGGGGATGACGTCGGGGAAGAGCGCCGGGTCCCGGTCCCGGTGATCGAAGTACGTCGTGGTGAGGCGCTGGGCCAGCTCGGTGTCCGCTCCCTCGTCGCCGCCCTCCACCCGGCGCCGTCGCTCGAGTGTGCGGCCGAAGCCGAGCACGCGCAGGCGGGCCAGGTTGAACTCGATCCCCGTCAGCTCCTCGGCTACGGCCTGGCGGTCATCTTGGAGCTCCGGCACGGACAGCGCGTCGGCGAACGGGCCTGGACGGGCGGAGCGGAGCTCGTCCAGCACGGCCAACAACGCATCGTGCATCACGCGCTCGAAGTCCCACAGCGTCTGGTCCCCATCGAAGAGGACGGCCTCGATCACTTTCGCATCAGGCGACTGCGACCAGCACGACTTTGCCCAGCTTGCCCCCGGCCGAGAAGCGCTCGTAGGCCGCTTCGGCCTCGGCCAAGGGGAACGTGTCGCTGACGGGAACGGTGAGCCGGCCGGCGGCGAGGGCGGGCAGCACGTGAGCCGCCAGGGCGGCCGCCACGTCGGCCTTCTCGCGCCGGCTGCGAGCGCGCAAGGTGGAGCCACCGATGCGGGCCCGCTTGGTCATGAGCTGCATGAGGTCGATCTCCATGCGGCCGCCCGAGCCGACGCCGATGACCACCACGCGGGACCACGGGGCCAGGTGTGGCAGGACGTTGGTCAGACTGGCCTGGCCCACCAGCTCGAGCACGACGTCGTAGGGGCCGGCGTCGCCTTCGTCGCCCGGAGCGATCACGGCGTGGGCGCCGAACGCTGCCACGGCATCTCGGTGGTCGGGGTTGCGCACGCTGGCGGTGACGATCGCGCCCGCCTCGGCGGCCAGCTGCACGCCCGCTGTACCTACACCGCCCGCCGCACCGCTGACCAGGACGCGCTCGCCCATCTGCAGGCCGGCCTGGGTGAACAGGGCGTCGTAGGCGGTGGAGAAGGCCTCGGGGAATCCCCCGGCCTCGGGCCAGGGCAGGGGGTCGGGGACGGCCAGGGCATGGGACTCGTCTACGAAGGCCAAGGTGGCCTGAGCGCCTCCGCCCACGACGGCCATGACCCGGTCGCCGGGGGAGAACAGCGTGACGGAGCGGCCGACCGACACGACCTTGCCGGCCAGCTCCATGCCCGGGATGTCGGCAGGCCAGCCGGGTGGGGCGGGGTAGAAGCCTGCTCGCTGCACCAGGTCCGCCGCGTTCAGCCCGGCCGCATTCACCGAGACGAGCAACTCTGTGTCGCCGGGGACGGGGTCGTCGTGCTCCTCCCAATGGAGCCGGCCGTCCCGGATCACCACGGCGTGCACGGCGCCACGATAGGCGGCTTGGAGCGGGCGGTCGTCGGGGCCGGTAGGGTCCCGTCATGGCTCTTTACGACATCCCCATCCACACCCTCCAGGGCGACGACACGTCGCTCGGCCAGTACAAGGGCAAGACGCTGCTGCTGGTCAACGTCGCCTCCAAGTGCGGGCTGACGCCGCAATACGAGGGGCTCGAGCGGTTGCAGAAGGAGTACGGCGATCGTGGCTTCAGCGTCGTCGGCTTCCCGTGCAACCAGTTCATGGGTCAGGAGCCGGGGACGGCGGAGGAGATCGAGCAGTTCTGCTCGACCACCTATGGGGTCACCTTCCCGCTGATGGAGAAGATCGACGTGAACGGCGACGACCGGCACCCGATCTACTCCGAGCTGACGGCCAAGGCCGACGCCGACGGCGAGGCCGGCGACATCAAGTGGAACTTCGAGAAGTTCCTCGTGGCGCCGACCGGGGAGATCGTGGCCCGTTACCGGCCTCAGGTCGAGCCGGAAGACCCGACGATCGTGGGCGACATCGAGGCGCAACTGGCCGCTTGAGCGGCGCTTCCCCCGTCGTGGCGGGGTCCGGAAAGGGGCTCGGGCTCGGGTTCGGCGCGTCCATCTTCGACATGGACGGGTTGCTGATCGACTCCGAGGTGCTGTGGCACGAGGCCGAGATCGAGATTCTGGGCGGGCTCGGCGTGCCCCTGAACATCAACGGCTGCCGTACGACGAAGGGCATGTTCGTCCACGAGGTGACCCGGCACTGGTACGGGCTGTACCCGTGGACGGGGCCGGCGCCCGACGAGGTGGCGGTGTCGGTGGTCGACCGGGTCATCGAGCTGCTGTACGCCAAGGGCCGTCTCAAGCCCGGGGCCGAGCATGCCCTCGACCTGTGCGCCAGGCGGGGGTGGCCGCTGGCGGTGGCGTCGTCGTCGGAGTACCGGCTGATCGATGCCGCGCTCGACCACTTCGGTCTGCGGGGTCGGTTCGCGCTGGTGCATTCGGCCGAGGAGGAGGCGTACGGCAAGCCGCACCCGGCGGTCTTCATTTCGGCGGCGACGAGGTTGGGCGTGGTGCCGAAGCAGTGCCTGGTGTGGGAGGACGCGCCGGCGGGGGTGCTGGCGGCCAAGGCGGGGTCGATGGCCTGCATCGCCGTGCCCGAGGCGGGCGAAGGCGGGCGCCCGGCCTTCGGGCTGGCCGACTTGGTCGTCGACTCGCTGCTGCTGGTCGACGACGCGGCGGTCGACGGGGTGGCGGAGCGGCACTTCGGCGACAGCACCGAGACCGGCTCCTGAGTCGACCCCGGGAGCGACGGCGGGTCAGAGCACCTGTTCGAGCCGGGCGGCCACCTCGCGATACCGGGCTGTCGGGATGAGGTGGACGCCGTCGAAGGCGCCCGAGTCGCGTAGGCCGGCGACGAGCTCGCAGGCGGTGTCGACGCCGGCGTTGCGGTCGCCCTCGAGCCGTTCCAGCAGGCCAGCCGGGACGGTGAGCCCGGGGATCGACAGTCTCCGGGCCATGGTCACGCTCGGGACGACAAGCACGCCCGCGTAGACGGGACAGGAGAGGTCCACCCCGGCGCGCCAGGCCAGGAAGGCGTCGAGGTCGAACCCGATCTGCACGAACAGGAAGTCGGCCTCCCGCTTCCACCCGGGCAATGGCGACAGGCCGGTGACGGCGCCGAAGCGCATGCCGGCTCCGGGGGTCAGGCCGTCGGTATAGGCACGTCCTTCGCTGATCATGGTGCGCACGTTCAGCTGGCTGGTGCGCGAGCCCGCGAGCGGCTCGTCCCCGTAGACACAGAGGAACTGGTCGACGCCGTAAGCGGCGGCGGTGAGGAGGTCACGCCGGAACCCCAGCAGGTTGCGGTCCCGAGCGTTGAGGCAGGCGATGGAGCGGCCTCCCATGGCCTCTACCTCGTGGGCCACGGCCACACTCGAGACGGTGGCCCGGCCGATGTGGTTGTCGGGGATCAGGAATGTGGTGGCCGCCACGCTGAGGACGCCGATCTGGTGGCGCACCCGCTTGAGGTCGGGCGTGGTAGCGGGCTCTATCTCGCAGATGAGCTCGAAGGGCGATGGGCTCATGGCGGATCAGGCTAGGGATTTCGTGAAGCGGATGGTGCCGGCCGGGACGGGGCGGCCTTCGGCGTCGACGGTCCGTTGTCTCCATCCGGTCGAGGCGTAGAAGCCGACGGCCTCGGGTTGGCGATCCCCCGTCCCGAGCTCGAGCTCACTGAAGCCAAGCGCGCCGGCCGCGTCCTCGAGCGCGGCCATCAGTGTTCGGGCGACGCCTCGGCCGCGCCAGGCCGGGTCGACCCAGAGTCGCCGGACCTCCGCCGTCCCGGCGCGGACGCCGCGGACGCCTACCCCGCCGATCGGCTCGGGCTGGCCGGCGGCCCGGGCGACGAGGAAGGCGCCGAACGGCGGGTCGAAGGTGCTGCCCGTGAGCCTCAGTTCGTTGGCGGTCAGGCTGCCGTAGCGCACGACGAGCTCGGCCTCGGCCCGTGCGACCACCCAGCGCGGGCCGTACTCGCTGGCCGGCTCCCGGCGCACGGCGACGCCGGGCGACAGGGGGGAAGTGGCCTGATGCACACCCTCTATCCTTTCCGACGTACCGGGGGACGCCGTTCCCCGGTCCCGACCATCCGCTGCCGTGTTCACACCCATCCCTCCCGACATCGACTTCGTCGCACTCGAGCAGGCCGAATTGGCCCGCTGGTCGGGGCACCGCGTCTTCGAACGCTCCATCGAGCAGCGCAAGGGGGCTCCGCCCTGGGTCTTCTACGAAGGCCCTCCCACGGCCAACGGCATGCCCGGCCTGCACCACGTGTGGGCCCGCGTCTACAAGGACCTCTTCTGCCGCTTCCGCACCATGGATGGCGCCTACGTGGCCCGCCGGGCCGGCTGGGACACCCACGGACTGCCGGTCGAGGTCGAGGTCGAGAAGCGGCTCGGGATCACGGGGAAGCAGCAGATTGAGCAGCAAGTGGGCATCGCCGAGTTCACCCGGCTGTGCCGGGAGTCCGTGTACTCCTACGTCGACGAGTTCGCCCGGCTGACGACGCGTATCGGCTACTGGGTCGACATGGACGCGGCCTACTGGACGCTGAGCCCCGACTACATCGAGTCGGTCTGGTGGCACCTGCAGCAGCTGTTCGACCAGGGATTGCTCTACGAGGACCTCAAGGTGGTGCCGTACTGCCCGCGTTGTGGCACCGCGCTGTCGAGCCACGAGCTGGGCCAGGCCGACGTCTACCGCGACGAGGAGGACGAGTCGGCCTACGTCCGACTCCGCCTGCTCGACGCCGACCCGGCCGTCGTCGGTGAGGCCGAGTGGCTGGCCGTGTGGACGACGACTCCCTGGACCCTGCTGTCCAACACCGGCGTGGCGGTGAATCCCGGGTTGATCTACGCCGTGGTGGACAGGACGGTGGTGGCCGAGGAGCTGGTCGACGACGTGCTGGGAGAAGGCGCGCGGGACCGCATCACCTCCTTGCTGCCGGGCACGGCGCTGCTGGGCCTGCACTACCAGCGGCCCTTCGACGACCTGCCGGCCCCGCGCGGCACCGACGGGTGGCGCGTCGTCCCCGCCTCGTACGTCACCACCGAGGAAGGCACTGGCCTGGTGCACTTGGCGCCGGCCTTCGGCGAGATCGACCGCCAGACCGGTCGCGAGTTCGGGCTGCCGTCGCTCAACCCGGTCGGCCCCGACGGCCGGTTCACGTCCGAGATCCCGTGGCTGGCCGGGCGCGACGTGCGCGAGGCCAACCACGACATCAACGACCGGTTGGAGGCGAGCGGCCTGTTGATCCGGCGCCTGCCCTATGTGCACTCGTACCCGCACTGCTGGCGATGCCGCACCCCGCTGATCTATTGGGGCAAGCCGAGTTGGTACATCGCCACGTCGACGCACAAGGACGACCTGCTGGCCGCCAACGCCACGGTGGACTGGCACCCGGCGTACATCCGTGACGGCCGGTTCGGCGAATGGTTGGCCAACAACGTGGACTGGGCCCTGTCACGGGACCGCTACTGGGGCACTCCGCTACCCATCTGGCGCTGCGGGCGCGGGCACCTGCGCTGCGTCGGCTCCCTCTCGGAGCTGTCGGACCTGTGCGGCCGGGACGTCACCGGCATCGACCCGCACCGGCCCACCATCGACGAGGTGACCTTCGCCTGCTCGACCTGCGCCGCCGAGGGGGACGACGACGCCCTGTCGTTGGCCCGCCGCGTCGAGCCGGTCATCGACGCCTGGTTCGACTCGGGCTCCATGCCGGCGGCCCAGGTGGGCTACCCCCATGCACCGGGGTCCGAGGAGGCGTTCGTCTTCCCGGCGGACTTCATCTCCGAGGCCATCGACCAGACACGCGGGTGGTTCTACTCGCTGCTGGCGGTGAACACGCTGGTGTTCGGCGAGAGCCCATACCGCCACGTGGTGTGCCTCGGGCACATCGTCGATGCCGACGGCCGCAAGATGTCCAAGTCCCTCGGGAACATCATCGACCCCTGGAGCATCCTCGAAACCCGCGGCGCCGATGCCATGCGCTGGTGGATGTTCAGCCAGGGCTCGCCGTGGACGCCGACGCGGGCGACGCTCGGGGCCATCGACACGGCCATGCGCGACATGCTCCTCACGCTGTGGAACACGTTCAGCTTCTTCACCACGTACGCGTCGCTGAACGGGTTCGACCCGTCTGACCCCGCCGTGCCCGCCCCGCTCGAACGGGGCCCGCTCGATCGCTGGATCCTCTCCCGGTTGGCCAGCACCATGGTGGAGACGACCGACGCCCTGAGGGACTACGAGCCGCTGGCGGGGGCCACCGCACTGGGTGACCTGGTCGACGACCTCTCCAATTGGTACGTGCGACGGAGCCGGCGCCGTTTCTGGCGCACCGACCCCAACGCGCCGCCGGGGGACACGTTGGCGGCGCAGGCGACGCTGCACACGGTGCTGACGACGCTGTCCGTGCTGCTGGCGCCGTTCTGCCCGTTCGTGGCCGACACCTTGTGGCGACACCTCACGGAGGCAGACGAGGATGAATCGGTGCATCTGGCCGATTGGCCCATTTCGGACACCTCCCACATTGACGCCGAACTGGAGGCCCAGATGGCGCTGGCCCGCCGGCTGACCTCGCTCGGCCGGGCCGCCCGGGGCGAGGCTTCGGTCAAGGTGCGCCAGCCGTTGTCCCGCGCCCTGGTGTTCCTCCCGCCCGGGTCACCGGAGATCCTCCGTGACATCGTCGCCGACGAGCTCAACGTCGACGAAATCGACACAGCCGACGAACTGAGCGAGGTGATCCAGTTCGAGCTGGTGCCGAACTTCGGCACCCTCGGCCCACGGCTGCGCGAGCGCGGGAAGGACTTGAAGCCCGCGCTCGCCGCCCTCGATGGCGCCGCCGCCGCAGCCGCGCTCGAAGCGGGCGAGTCGGTGACGGTCACGCTGGCGGGCGAGCCCGTCGAGCTGTCGCCCGACGACCTCCAGCTGCGGGTGCGGGGTCAACAGGGCTTCGCCGTGTCCCGCGAAGGAGGCGAGGTGGTGGCCCTCGACCTCATGATCGACGAGGGCCTGCGGCAGCGCGGCCTGGCCCGCGACGTGGTGCGCCTGGTGCAGGACTTGCGCAAGACGAGCGGGCTCGAGGTGTCCGACCGCATCCGGCTGCATCTGGTCGGGCTGGACGGCATCGCCGAGCAACTCGAATTCATCGCCCAAGAGGTCCTGGCCGTCGAGATCCTGACCGAGCCGGGCGCGGGCGCGGGGATGCCGCTCGAATTGGAATTGGACGACGTCGACGGCCCCGTTCAGGTCTGGCTGGAGAAGGTGGAGAGTTAGCCCGACGGTCCAGCCCGCGGCCGTTTCGCCGGAAGCCGGCGATCCGTCTGGGTGCTCACTCGTGTCCACAGCGGTGACGGGCGCGAGGTCGTCACCCGTCCGCCGGGGCCGCTGAAGGTGACTTCGACATTCGCGTCACCGCTGACCGACCAGCCCTTGGAGTGGACCAGGGCGTGGTGGTACGTGCAGAGCGCCAGCAGATTGTCGAGGTCGGTCGGGCCGTCGTCGCGCTGCCATTCGTCCATGTGGTGGGGCTGGTGGAAGACCACGTGCGCGCAGCCCGGGAAGCGACAGTGCCGGTCCCGGCGCATGATCTCGCGGCGCTGGGCGGGCGTGGCGTCACGGGTGGCACGGCCCTCGTACATGGTGTGGCCGTCCGCGTCGTCGATGGCCACGACGACCGATCCCTCACAGGCCAGGCGCCGGGTGACCCCGGCAGAGATCAACCCGCCGCGCTCGAGCTCGCCGAAGAGGTCGGACTCGGCACCGTCCTGGTCGATCAGCGCCTCGAGGGGGACGTGGGCCACCACCAGGTAGACGCCCTTGGCCCCACCCATCGGCCGTCCGCCCGAGGTTGCCCCGGCCATGATGTCCATGAAGGCGTCGCCCTGACGCTCGTCCCACGGCGTGGTCCCATCGGACGGGATCTTCTTGGCTTTGGCCTCGACGAGGGCCTGCACGGTCGTGAAGTCGACGGCGGGCAGCTGGGCCGTCATGGTGCCCGTCCTGGCGTTGAAGCGCACCGAGCGCCGCTCGGGGGCGGCGGCGGGCTTGGGCGGCGGGGCCGCGGCGCGGGCCAACTCGCCCAGCTCTATGACGCTGCGGCCCCGGGCGGCTTCGGCCAACTCGGCGTCGGTCTCGGGGGTGGCCACATCGGCCAGCACCCGCACCTGGTCGAAGGAGACCTCACCCGAGCACAGACTCTCGGCCAGGTGGGGCAGGTCGAAGAGACGCTCGGCCACGTGAGCCTGCGCCCGCGCCGTCGGTACGGACGCCCCCGTCTCGGCCACGATCCACGACTCGCCGGACGCCGCCCCGTCGTCGCGCCAGGCGTCGCGACGATCGAGCTCGCCGTAGTAGAGGGCAAAGCGCCCCGACCACGCCGCCACCTGGACCGCGGCCGCCTTGGCCTCAGCGCGCACCTCGTCTTTCGACATTTTGGCCAGCGTGGCCGCGCTGGGCGCGCCCGGGCGCTGTGCCGGCACGGCAGTCGGTCCCGCAGTCGTCGTCGACGTTGTCGTCCTCATCGCCGGTGAACGGTCGGCGACGCGAGAAGCGACGCGTCGGAAAAGAATTGGTGGGAAGCCGACGACGCCGCTCAGCAGCCGGCGTCGAGGAGCTTCGACAGGACTGAACGGAGCGCGGCTCGCTCGGCGTCCGACAGCGGCTCCATGAGGTGCCGCTCGATCCCGTCGATGTGCGCCGCCACGGCCCGCCCCAGCACCGCGTGCCCTTCGGGCGTCAGCACCACGTGAATGCTCCGGCGGTCGTTCGGGCAGTTCTCGCGGGCGACGAGGCCGGCGTCGACCATGCGGTCGACCAGGCGGGTGACGCCGCCGGTCGTCAGGGCCACGTCGGTGCTGAGGCGGCTCATGGTGAGGCGTCCCTCCGGGGCGGCGCCGACGTGGATGAGGACGTCGAAGAAGACGAGCGGGATCCCGACCGTCTCCTCCAGCTCGCGCCCCAGCGAGTCGGTGAGGCGGCGATGGGTGCGGATGAGCAGGCCCATCATCTGGATGCGGTCGTCGTCGATCTGGCCCAGGACGCCGCAGGTCCCGCCAGCATCCTGGGCCTCGTCCCGACCTTCTGAGCCCGTGTCGGGCATGGTCACCGTTCCCATCGCGTCCTCCAGTCTCCCCCAGTTGCAGGGCGACTGCACAGCTTCTGATTGACAAGTATCTGTCTAATCAGATATTATACACTCAACGAAGCGTCCGAACAACCCAAGGAGACCAAAATGACCAGCACAACGACCACAACCACCCTTCCGAAGGCAGGGACCTACACGATCGACCCGGCCCACACCGAAGTCGGTTTCATCGCCCGCCACCTGATCGGCACCAAGGTGCGAGGCCGTTTCACCGACGTATCGGGCACCTTCACCGTGGCCGAGAACCCCTCGGAGTCCTCGCTGGAGGCGCAGGTCGCCGCGGCCAGCATCCACACCAACCAGCCCCAGCGGGACGAGCACCTGCGGACGAACGACTTCCTCGACGTCCCCAACTACCCCACGCTGAACCTGAAGAGCACCGGCCTCAAGCAGGTGGACGACACCCGCTGGGTCCTGACGGCGGACCTGACCATCCGTGGCGTGACGAAGTCGGTCGACTTCAACCTGGAGTTCCTGGGCGAAGGCCCGTCCATGGTGGAGGGCAAGACCGTCGTGGCGTTCTCGGCCAACGGAGAGATCGACCGGCGCGACTTCGGCGTGAGCTTCAACCACTCGCTGCTCGACGGCAGCGTGGTCGTGGGCAACAAGGTCGTCATCGAGATCGAGGTCGAGGCCAGCCAGGCCGATTGACCTCATCGGTGTGAACGGCAGCGCAGCGGTGCCGGCCCCAGAGTGGGTCGGCACCGCTGGGTACGCTGGCTCGCCATGCCGTCACCGCCGAGGCCCGGAGGGCTGCACGCCGCCAGGCCAGTCGAGCTCCGCACCATTGAGACGACCAGCCCCGACGAGACCTACGTCGTGGCGGTCGACCTGGGCACCGGCGGGCCCAAGGTGGCGATCCTGTCGGCCACCGGGCGCCTCGCCGCCCACGCGTTCGAGCCCGTGGGCATGCACCTGACGGACGACGGTGGGGCCGAGCAATCGCCCGACGACTGGTGGGCGGCCATCGTCAGGTCGGCCCGTACGGCGCTGGCGGAGAGCGGCGTCGCCCCGGAACGGGTGGTCGGCGTGGGGTGCACGTCGCAGTGGTCGGGCACCGTGCCCGTCGACGGTGACGGCGCGGCCATCGGACCCGCCATCATCTGGTTGGACTCGCGGGGCGCCCACGCCGTGCGCGAGACGGTACGGGGCGCGCTCACGGTGCAGGGGTACGCCCCCTCCAAGGCCGTGCGCTGGGTGCGGCGCAGCGGGGGCATCCCGAGCCTTTCGGGCAAGGACCCCGTCGGCCACATCCACTTCCTGCGCGAGCAGCGGCCCGAGGTCTATCGGGCCGCTGCCGTGTTCTTGGAGCCGGTCGACTATCTCGGCCTGCGCCTGACCGGCCTGGCCCGGGCGTCACACGACTCGATCACGCTGCACTGGGTCACCGACAACCGTGACATCGGTGCCATCGCGTACGACGACACGCTGATCGAGCTGGCCGGTCTCGATCGCTCCACGCTGCCGGAGCTGGTGCCGACCGGGAGCGTGCTCGGTGGGCTGGCCCCCGGTGCGGCATCGGAGCTGGGACTGCTGCCGGGGACGCCCGTCGTGGCCGGCACCGGCGACCTGCACTCGGCCGCCGTCGGTTCGGGGGCAGTGGAGGACTTCGACGGCC
>DATNLP010000200.1:0-2266 GCA_035602795.1 Acidimicrobiales bacterium
AGTTTGCCGATGAGCGTGTAGCCCGGCGTCCTGGCGTGGATGTTCCCCTGGGCGCAGAACCAGGTGAGGGCGCACACGCTGGCCACCGCCACCGGGATCGTCCCGAAGGCCTTCGTCTTCACGGTGCGGGTGAGCGACGTGTAGGCGCCGGTCGCCGCGGTCACGTCGACGAACGCGCCCGATGACGAGGCATAGGCCTTGGAGAGGGCCGGGTTGATGAGCAGTTTGAAGGCCGCCACCGACTCCTTGGCCAGGTTCACCAGGGCCGGTGCCGGCGGCTGGGCGGGGTAGACGTAGACGCCGAGGATGACGTCGGGGTAGGTCAACCCGATGATCGGGACCTTCGGGCCGGCGGCGGTGCGCAGGTCCGAGGCGAGTGTCGTGACGTTGGTCCTGATGCTCTTCAGGACGCCGGCCACGCAGCCGATCACGTTGCTCTGCTTTGCACATTCGGTGACGTCGTTGCCACCGATCGACACCGTGATCAGCCCGATGTGACGCTGGTGGGCGGTGATGAACGCATCGGCCGCCGCGATCTGCGTCGTGGTCGGATAGGTGACGCCGCCGATCGTGTGGGGCAGGACGGCGGGACAGCCGACGACGTCGAGGATGGAGGTGGTGGTGGCGTCATTGCAGCCGAAGTTCACCAGTTTGAGGTGCGTCCTGGCGGCGACGTAGACGGTGTAGCCGGGGGTCGAGCCCAGCCCAGGTTGAAGGCCGACCGAGTACGAGTCACCGAGGGAGACGTAGTAGGTGGGCGACGACGGCCGCGAGCGGGCCTGCGCCGCTGTCGGCAGGGTGAGCGTTCCCACGGTGACGAGCGCGACCAGGGCGAGGATCTTGGTCCGCACCGCCCCATGTTGCCCCACGCGTTGCGCCGCGGTCGGCGCGGCTTCCCCGAGGCGTGTGCGCTAGCCGCGCAGCAGCACCTCTAGGGAGCGCCGTACGCGGTCGCACAGCGCCAGGCTCGTGTGCTTCTTCTCGTCGTCGGCCGGGACGAGCAGGCACCGACTGGCCATGGCGACCGTGCGGGCCACACCGCCCATCATGAGGTCCTCGACGGTGGCGTCGTCCCGGCTGCGCCACAGAGCGATGGCGGTGTCCCAGGCCACGTCGCGGGCCGAATTGATGCTCCAGTTGTCGACCAGGTCCAGTACCCGCTGCGCGTCCTGATCGGCCCTGAGCGCCTCTCCGGATTCGAAGGACTGGCGCACGGACTGCTCCGCCGCGTCGAGGAGGGCGTCGACCTTCTGGTAGTCGCTGTGATGGGAGCCGTCGACCGGCGCGGTCCCGAGCTGCGTGCACGTCCGCACCAGGGCAATGGGAAGGTCGTGGTTGATGTGCGCGTTCATGCCGGCCAGGGCGAACTGAATCGGGTAGATGTCGGGGCGCGAGCGCGCCTCGAGCAGTGGCTGCCACGCCACCGGCAGCGCGTGGGGCTCGATGACCACGGCATCGACGGCGTCGAAGTAGATGTTGGCGAACACCACGTCGAGCGTGGCCAGGAAGTCCGGGTCCGAGAAGTAGCCCTGCCCGATCCGGTCGTTCACGTCCTGGGTGACCTCGAGGTACATCCGGTTGAAGCAACGCAGGCCGTCCGCGGCGGGCAGCGCCGCTTCGATCTCCTGCATCCGCTCGATCGCCTCGTCCACCGAGGTGACCGGTGGCCCGGACGTGGGGAGCGCGGCGGGCATCGCCGCGGAAGGCTAGGCCAGGTGGGACGGGCCGGCCGTGAGCTCAGTCGGACGACGCCAGCAGCCTCGTCGCCGCCTCGGCGTCGAGCGGACGGCCCAGGTGGTATCCCTGGGCCAGGCCACAGCCCAGGTCGCGCAGCGCCTCCTCCTGGGCGGCGTTCTCGATTCCCTCGGCGATGGTTTGGTAGCCGAGCGTCCCGGCCAGCTGGACCATGGCCGCCGCCAGGCTGTTCGTGTTGCCCGCCCCGGCGGTCTGGACGAAGGACTTGTCGATCTTCACGATGTCGATCTGGAGCCGGTCGAGGTGGGAGAAGGTCGAGTACCCGGTGCCGAAGTCGTCCAGGGCGATGCGCACGCCGATGGCGCGCAGGGCGGACAGGTTGCGCACGGTGGTGTCGTTGTCGGTGAGGATGGCGCTCTCGGTGATCTCGAGGATCAGCGACCCCGGATCGAACCCGCAGTCGCGGACCTGCGCCGCGATCCGCTCCGCCAGGGTGGGCTCGACGAGCCGCCCGGCCGAGAGGTTGACGCTCATCACCAGGTCGGGGCCGGCCAGGCCGGCATCGAGCCAC
>DATNLP010000203.1:0-6991 GCA_035602795.1 Acidimicrobiales bacterium
GTGGGCCACCGGCGTCAGTGTCGAGGAGCCGGGACTGCCCGACCTCACCGTGTCACCGGGCGGGCAGGTCTACTTCGACTCGGCGCCGCTCCCCGGTGTGAGCCCGGCCGACGCCGAGGGCGACCAGATCTACACGGTGCCGATCACCGGTGGCTCGGTCGTCGAGGTGGCACCGGGGTCGGACCCGCAGGTGAGCCCGAACGGGCAGTTTTTGGCCTACCTGGCGTCCACCGGTTCCGGTGAGGCGCCCTACCTGTCCTCGGCGGGTGGCATCGAGATCGCCACCCTGGCCGGCGCCCAGCTGACCCCCGTGCGCACGCTCCACCCCGACCCGGCCCAACAGAACCAGGGCGCCAGCGACCTGTCCTGGTCGCCCGACGGACAGCGGCTCTCTTTCGACCTCCTCGACGGCGTGGCCGACACCACGACCTCGTGGACCATCGCCCTCGCCGGGGCAGGCAGCTCGCTGGCCATGGCGCAGCAGATCCCGTTGCAACCGGCCGGGCTGACCTGGAACGGCTATTGGCGCGTCGGTGGGCCCGGGGCGGCGCTCGGCATCGGTGTCCTCACCTCGCCCTCGCCGGACCCGCCCTTGGCCGCCACCCAGCGCATCGTGACCGTCGACCCGTCCACCGGCAGGGTCGTGCGCCATCTCTTCACCGTGCCGGAAGCGGTCTGCACCGCCGTGTCGCCGAGCGTGCCGTCGGACTGCGACGCCGACTTCACGGACGCCCTCTCCGTCGACGCCGCCGGCACGAGTGTCCTGGTCGGTGGCGCCATCCCGTTCTCCTACGGCCAGGTGAGCACGTCCGGGGAGACTTCTCTCTACCGCTGGAGTGTCGGATCGGCTCAGGCCGTACGGCTGAGCAGTGGCGTGCTCGTGGCCTGCTGGGGCCCGGCTCAGGCCGGACCACATCGGGAAGCGTAAAGAGCCGGTGTTGGCATAGGCCTGAGTTGGCCTGATGCGTGCACCCCATTCCAAGGGCCGAGGCGCTCTTGAGCGGATCACAGGCGGTCTGCCCGGGCAGTCGGCCGGGTACCGCGGATGTGGCGCTGAGCGCTCCGACAGGGCCGGATGCCGGCGGGCTGGGCTCGTCCTACGCCACCGCCACGGGCGCGCTGTACCACCGGGCAGACTCCGCCGTCGGTCGCGCACCGCGCTGACGACTTGCGGGTGCTCCGAGCCGACGGCCAGTCGAGGACGCTGCCCCGCCCAGACCTGCTCACCGGACTGAGCTCCGATGCCAGCCACCTTCCCGGCTCCTAGCCGGGTGGGACTTGCACCCGCTGGTTTGGTCCGGCTTTCAGGACGCAACATCCCCAGAGCCGCATTAGGAGAGGCGCCCCAGAGGGCTTCGTCGCCGACCACCGAAGCGCGACCACCGCGCCGCTGTTGTCGCGCCGAGGGCGCCCACGGCCATCCCCACCAGTCGCGCCGCGATGAGGGTGGCTCCGAACTCGTAGCGCTCCTTGATGCAGCGCATCAGGGCCCGCAGGCCGCCGTCGACGGCGACGTAGCGGAACACCGCGGTGAACCTATTGCGGTCCAGGGCCCGCAGCAGGACCAGGCGCGCCCCTTGGCCGATGCCGTAGCGCCATTCGAGACGCACCAGTTCGGTGCGGGTGCGGTACTGCTCGTGGGTGGCCTCCGCCGCCGGCTCGTAACGGCCGGTCAGGCCGTGGGCGAGGAGCCGGTCCATGAGCTCGAGATCCTCGCCAGCGTGAAAGCGGGCCCCCGGCCCGAGCACCTCGTTGTAGCCCCCCACGAGGTCGAGGGCCGTCTGCCGCACCGACAGGTTGGCGCCGTGTCCGATGTTCGCCGCCACGCCGGGGACAATGGGGAGGGGCTCGGCACCGTCGAAGAAGGCCACCGGCCACTCGGCCCCGGCGTCCTCGCTCGTCAGACCAAGTCGTCCCGTGATGAAGGCGGCGTCGGGATGGTCGCGGAAGGCCCGACGCAATGCGCCCGCCCAGCCGGGCCCGACGCGCACGTCGTCATCTATGAACGCCACCACGCCATGGGCGGCCGCCCTCCACCCGGCGTTGCGGGCCAGCGACGCCCCGGCCACGTCGCAACGCACCAACCGCACCCCGTGGGCCCTGGCCACTGCGGCGGTGTCAGGCCCGCGGGAACCCGAGTCGACGACGATGATCTCGTCGCTGCTCGCGACGCTCCGGACCAGCGCCTCCAGGCACGGACCGAGCAGGCCGGCCCGGTCGCGCGTCGCCACCACAACGCTCAACGACGGCGCAGCGCCCAGAGACCGGCCGCGGCCCGTCACGGGGCGCGCTCGATGGCGTCGTCATAGGCGGCGTCGACACGTCGGGCCATGAGTGACACGTCGAACTGCGCCGCCCAGCCCGGCCCGGCTGCCCCCAGCCGGCCGGCCACGGAATCGTCGGTGAGGACCGTGATCAGCGCGTCGGCGAGGGCGGCGGCGTCGTTCTCGGGGACGACCAGCGCGGTCTCTCCGTCGCGCACGTACTCGGGTATGCCGCCGTGGCGGGTGGTCACGACCGGTCTACCCGACGCCTGCGCCTCGACGTTCACCACCAACAGGCTCTCGACGGCGTCGCCGGGGGCCGTGCGACTCGGGCTGACCACGACACGCGACTGCCGCATGGCATCGCGCACGGCGGCCCGCGTCGGGCTCAACACCACCTCCACGTTGCCGGGGATGGAGCGGGCCAGGTGCTCGAGCTCGCCGAAGCCCAACATCTGCAGGCGCGCCGCGGGCACGGCCTGGGCCACCACGGGCCACGCCGCGGCCAGGATGTCGAGGCCCTTTTTGGCGACGAACCGCCCCACGAAGAGAGCCTGCGGGGGTCCGTCGGCCAGCGGTGCAGGTGAGAAGAAGGACGTGTCGATGCCAGACGGGATGACCCGCACCCGCTCGGCGCCGAACCCGGCGGCCGTGACGCGGTCGACCAGGAATTGCGAGGGCACGACAACCGTCGTGACCAGTCCCACGGCGTCGCGGTAATAGTCGGGATACTGGTCGACGAGCCCGGTGACGTCGTCACCGTGCAGCGACAACACGAGCGGCACACGCCTTCGCCGCACGGCACCGGCAAGGTCCCCGAGGCCATATCCATGGTGGGCGTGGGCCACCACCACGTGACGCCGCACGGCAAGGCTCATGAGCGCCGCTGTGCGCGCCCGTCGGGCCGCTGGACCGGACCCGAGCCGGCTGGTCCAGGCCAAGGAGTGCACGTCGGCCAGAGGGAACCGATCCGCATTCTCGAGGCGCTCGGTGGCGACGACAACTCCGGGCCTGTGCAAGCTGCGGACCAGGTCGTACACGAACCCTTCCGATACCGGCAACCAGCGGCGGGCGAAGTGCAGGACCCGACCCGGCGCGTCACCCCCGATGCCGGACATCGAACCATCCTCGGTGCCGACCGATGCGCCTCACCCAGGGCGCCTAGCGGCCTGTCAATCGGACGATGTCGTCTCCCCCGCGCAACGCGTCGGCGTCGGCGTACCGAAGGCGCTCGGCCGATCCGAACGGCAGGCGCAGATACAGGAGGCGCCGCACCGACCCTTCTGCGGGTTCGATCACGACCACGCGGTTGGTCGCCTCGCCGGCCACGGTGTGGGAGATCACCATCACCACCTGATCGGCGACGGGGAACACCTCGGTACGATCGGGCCGGCCCCAGGAGGCCACCTCGCTCTGCAGCGTCACCACCAAGGCATCGGCGGCGTGCCGACCGCTCGCAGCCCAGTCGAAGTCGGTGGTGAGGGCCCGCACCTGGGCGTCCGGGGACAACATGGCGGCCGCACCATAGAGGTCGAGCGCCGCCAGCCGTTCCAAGAAGGCTTCGGCTACGGCCGTGCCGTGCCCGGCAGCCGGGGCCGGGGCGGCCGGGCGGCGGCGGCGCAACAGAGGGCGGCGTGCGGACGTCGGCGCCGGCGCGCCGGGGGGCGGGCTCTGACGCGCAGAAGCTCCCGCTGCAAGGCCCGCCTGCTGCGCGGCGCCGTAGCCGAGGTCGCGCAGCATGTCGCCGGCGATGTCGTCGAAGGCGCGCTCCTCTTCGGCACTCCAGGTCCCCGCCCACTTGCCGTGACAGATACGGGGGTCCGCGGGGTCGGTGTTGAACGGCGTGGACCATTCCTGCATGGCAGCTTCCACGACGGCGTCGGGTGTCGACAGGCCGAGAGCCTCGAACACCCCCACGATTCCGGTCGCGGGGTCGGACAGGAGCTCCTCGTAGCGGACCTCGGTGTAGCAGGCCAAGGCGGGGGCGGCGGCACGTGCCGCGGCGATGCCCGACCGCCACTCTCGGGCGGCATAGGCCACGGTCTGGGGTCCCCAGTCCATGGACAGCACCGAACGGGCCACGTCGCGCCCGTCCCTGATGATGTGGACGACGCGGGCGTCGGGGTAGACGGCGCCGATGAGGTCGAGGTCGAAGACGTGCATGGGCGTCCGCTCGACGATGTGGAAGGCGTCGGGGTCGACGGCCGCGGCAGCCTCGGCCAGCACGGCGTCGCAATAGGCGCGGGCTGCGGCGAGGAACGAGGGACGGCTGGCGAAGATGGACCCCACCCCGGCGGCGTCGGGAAGAGTGTGCCTGACCTGGGTCTGCAGGGTCCGGACGCCGCGACCGAACAGGTACGTCTCTCCTGGGATGACCACGACGTCGGGATGGGCGCGCACGATCCGCTCGAGCCAGTTGGTGCCGCTGCGGCGCAGGCCGACGAGGAAGATCATGCGGCCCTGAAGCGGGCTCGATGCGCTGCTCACACTGTCCCCCCTGACTGGCCCTTTGGCCTGGGAAACGGGTGGCCACCGGGACTCTTGCGCTCGGTGCCGCAACCCCGCGAGGCTGGGCCAAGCACCGGGGCGAACGCCGCATCACGAGGTGGCGCCGCAGCCAATTCGCAGCCAATTCCTCCCGTGGACCACCAGGCTGTGGCCGCTCACGAAGGCGACGTACGGCGAAAACATGCTGGTCAGGGCCGATCGCAAGGGGCGTCCCCGACCGGCGTTCTCCCAGAGTGCGTGACGGAGGACCGCTGAAAGCAGGGACTGCCACATATGATGCCGAAGTGGACCACGTCACCGGTCCGGTCCACGTCGACGCACCGGTTCCCGGCGACGGCATGGTGAGCGCACCACACGACCCGGTGTCGGGCAACGGCCGTGGGAGCGACCACCCGCAGACGGGGCTCGGGCCTGCGTTGCGAAGGGCACCCCTGCGGGCCCTTTTGATCGGTGTCCTGCTGGCCATCGTCGCCGGGGTGGGGGGCTGGCACGCCAACTCGTCGGCCACCGCTCCCCTCTTCACGAGCCGGACCGTGATGGCCATCGACGAGCCGTATGGGATGGCCACCGCCGGGGACGAGGGTCTCCTGCTCAAGCTCGTGACCCTGCGCGTCAAGTACCAGGGGCTGGCCAGCACCGACGCCATGGCGGGGCCGGTGGCCACCAAGCTGGGCCTGCCCGTCAATGGCGTGCTGGCGGGCACCTCGGTGGCCCTGCCGGCCGATTCGCTGCTCTTGGTCGTGACCGGGACGTCGACCACCGCCGGCGAGGCCCAACGCCTGTCCTCGGCCATGGCGGCCGAGATCACCAGCTACGTGAAGACCGAGAACACCGAATACGTGATTCCGGCAACCGACCAGTTCATGATCGACACCGTCGATCCCACCACACCGGCGATGGCTTCGACGCCGGCCCATAAGTCCGCCGCCGACGCCATCGGGTTGGCGCTGGTGGCCCTGATCCTCGGCTTCGTTGTGTCACAGCTGATCTTCAACCGCAGGCTGTTAACAGCCTGACCTGACGATGCCGGTTCTTGGCATCCTGCTGCTCGCGGCAGTCGGCGTCGCCGTGGTCGTGGGGGCCCCGCTCGAGGTCGGCTTCGGCACGGTGGTGGCCTTCTGGCTGCTCGTCCCGGGCAACCTCGTCGTTGTGGGCCTGCCCCACATCGTCCTCGTCGACCGGTTGGTGCTGTACGCGTTCGCCTTGCGGCTGGTGCTGCGCCACGGCCAACGGGGTGAACCGCCCGGCTCCGCCTTCCGCCTCACCGCCGTCCACGCGGCCCTGGCCGCTGTGCTGGTGGTGGGTTACGTCGACGGGGTGGTGGTCGCCCAGCGCGGCCTGTCGCTGGCCAGCGACCTCGACACCTGGCTTTATACCCTCGACGTCGTCGTTGTCTTCGTGGCAGGGCTGGCGGTGATCCGCACCGTGGGGCCGCGCCGCGTCGTATCCACGATCGTCGGCGTGGCGGCGCTGTCCGCCGTCATCGGCATCATCGAGCGCTTCACCGGGTCGGGGTGGTCGAACTTCTTCTTCGAGCACGTGCCGGCCACGTACAAGGCGCCGGGAGCGGGCGGGCTGCAGACCCGGGCCGGTCATGTCCGTTCCCAGGGCGCCTCCCAATTCGCGTTGGAGTACGGCTGGGTCCTGACCATGCTCCTCCCCTTGACGGTCGTGACCGCCTTCCGCTGGGCCCGGGGCCCGGCTCGCCTGGCCAGGGCCGCGTACCTGCTGCCCGTGCTCGTGGCCGTGAGCGTGGCGCTGGCGGCGTCGCGCAGCGCCGAACTGGCGGTGGCGGTGGGCGGCCTCCTAGTCACCGTGCTGGCCGGCTTCCCTCGTCGCCTCATCACCGCGATGGCGGTGGCGGCAGCGGTGGTGGCGCTGATCGCCGTGACCGACCCGTCCCTGATCGGCGCGTCGTTCACGTCGGCGTCTCACACCAACTCGATCTCGGTACGGCTCCAACGCCTTCCTGATGTCTTCGCGCTGGTGGTCCAACGACCCTTTACGGGGATCGGCTACAGCGGCGTGACCAGTACCGTCCCCGGACTCGACGACGCCTATGCGCTGCTGTACGTCACCGTGGGTGTCATCGGGCTGGCTGCCTGGGTGGCGCTGCTGGTCACCGCCGGGGTCACCTCGCTGCGGTCGTTGGCCGCCCCCCGCAATACCTGGATGCGTGACCTCGGGGCCGCCACCGTGGTGGGCATCGTGGCCGTGGC
>DATNLP010000409.1:0-8323 GCA_035602795.1 Acidimicrobiales bacterium
GCGGGCGGCGGGCGCGACCTTCCCGCGCGTCAGGCGACGATGCGCGCCACGATCGCCTGGAGCTATGACCTGTTGAGCGAGCCCGAGCAGCGTTTGTTCGCCAGGCTGGGGGTCTTCGTCGGCAGCTTTGAGCTCGAGGCCGCCGAACGGATCTGTGACGCGAAGCTTGACGACTTGCAGTCGCTCGTCGATAAGAGCCTGCTCCGCGAGGGTGATAGCGGCCGCTTCTTCCTCTTGGAGACAACCCGCGAATACGCGCTCGAGCAACTCGACGCGAGCGAAGACCAAGACGACGTCCGGGGTCGGCACGCCCGCTGGTACTTCGCGCTTGGCATCGCCGCCGGCCGCCAAGGCGCGGGGCGGGCGGACGCTCTGACCCGCCTGCGGCAGGACGCTGGCAATGTCAGCCTCGCTCTCGCTTGGGCGCTCGAGCACGACGTCGCGGCGGGCTTGCCGCTCGCGGACTCAGTGTTCTACACCTGGTTGGGAGCCGGCCGTAACCGCGAGCTCAGGCGCTGGTACGAGCGCGCGCTGGCGGATCCGAGCGTGTTCTCACCCAGCCAGCGAGCCGACGTGCTCGCCGGCCTCGGCATCACCCTCGTTTACACCGACACACCCGCCCCGGCGCGGACTGCGCTGACCGAGGCGCTGACGCTCTATCGAGAAGTCGGGGACGAGCGCAAGGAGGCAGACGTGCTCTTGCGCCTCGGTGGCGTCGAGTTTGTCGCCGGCTCGCCCGCGGAGACCCTCAAATGGTCAGAACAGGCACTGGAGATCTACGAGCGACTCGACGACGTAGCCGGGATCGCCCGTGCGGTCTTCTATCTCGCCGAGGGACTCCGAGACACCGGCGAGTTCGAGCGATCGGCCGAGCTGTATCAACGTTCCATCGAGAGCCGGCGCGAGCACGGTCTCGGCAGTGTCTCCGCCCTGCTCCACAGTCTCGGTGACCTCTACCTCGACAAGGGGGACCTCGCATCCGCGGAGCGCTACTACCACGAGGCACTCGCACTCGCGCCAGAAGAGGAGGACGTACGGCTGCAGGCCTACTGCCTCGCCGGCCTCGCCTGCGTGGCGGCACAGAACGACGACGCGACCACAGCGGGCCGGCTGTGGACACTCGCCGAGCGGATCGAGCAGCAGATCGGCTTCAGGATGCTGCACGCCGAACGTGTCCGCTACGAGCGCACCCTCACCCCTGCGCTGCGCGAGGAGGGCGAGTACCGCGCGGGCGTCGCGGACGCTTCCCAACTCGACCCGCTCACCACAGTCGCCGACCTCCTCCGTCGCTGACAAGTCAGCGTACGCAAGGCAGAAACCGGGGTGAACATCTGCGACTCTGATTGTGTTGGCTGGCGGTCTTTCCATCGAGAACCTCCGCAAGCGCCGCGGGATCATGCTCGACGCCGGTGGGCCTCGAAGGGAGCGCTACCAGGTCGCGCTCAAGTTGCTCTCGAAAACCCACGTGCACGCATGAGGCCGGTTCGACCCGGGCGGTCGGCCGCCAAGATGTGGGTCTTAACGCGCTCAGAACAACTGATCTGGTACACGCTACGGCCGACGCGACCGAGACCGCCGAGGAGCGCAGAGCGACGGTGATGCGCTCCCTTCGCGACGGCTGGATGATGCATAACCGTCTCTTACCGAATTCTGCGAGCCTGATTATCGGTGACCACCGGCTAGCGCGCCATGGCGGCGCCATCGCGAAAGCGTGCACGCGCCATACCGCTGAACAGCTCCTCCCCCCACCTTCGACGCGCTCCCCAACCGCCGCGGCCTATGCTGCATACGGCAGAGGGTGATCACTCTCCACCGAGATTGATCACCGATGATCAGAGCAAGCTGATTCGCGCAATGCGGGGACCAGCCAGTTCGTCACGTTCGCAACAGAGAAGTCGCCGAACCTGGTCCTGGTGGAGGTGACATCGCCAATCCATGGACGTCGGGACCTCCACCGCTGAGAAGTCCGTGGCAGGGCGGTCTGCGTAACGCAGCCGCTACGGCATGTGCCTGCTCTTTCAGGACGAACGCTCGAAGTCGCATCGTGACGCGGACTTCGTCCCTCTCCCCATCACTACACCGCCGCAGCTTGGCAGCACGCCTGCTTTGGGAGCCGGCGGCTTACCTGCGTGACCTGGGGTGACTCGGCGCAGTCCCTGAAACTCCCAGAAACTCCTACTCGGGCGATGCACTCGAGCTCCCGTTGAAGAGATAGTCCCCAGGCCGGCGTCGCTGTCGAACAGCACAATGCCGTAGGTGTCAGATCGGGTCACGACCACCTCCTACCGTTAGTGGCGTGACCGACGAGCAACTCCCGCCACTCGACCCCACGGGACCCATCCGTGGTGCCGACGCGCTCGAGCAGCTGCTTGTCTACGTCCACACCACGAACCCCAACAACGAGACGGACTGGCTCGAATGGAAGCGGGGTCTCGACCTCACCAAGGCCGAGGGCAAGATCGCGGTGGCTCGGACGATCTTGGGCTTCGCCAACCGTGAGCCTGCGTCAGCTCGTCGTCACGCGGACGGCTGTGCCTTCATGGTTCTCGGCCTTGAGCCCGGCAGCGTCACCGGACAAGACTCCATCGATCCCTCCGCTCTCACACAGGGGCTGCGGCCCTATCTCGGCTCGCAGGGACAATCTCCCGTGTGGAGCGCCCTGTGGGGCAGTTTCGAGGGGGTCGGGGTCCTCGTGATCATGGTCGAGCCGCCCGGGCAAGGAGACCCGATCTACACGCTGAAGAAGACTCACGGGCCCACGGAGGCGGGGACGATCTTCGTCCGACACCCGGGTCTGACGGACCGGGCCGGGCCGGAGGACGTCGAGATGTTGGCCGCCAGACTGTCCCAGGCCGCACCGCAGCTCGAGATCGTCGTCTCCTCCCCCAGCACCCTCTATGCGGTTGATGGGAGCTCTGAGGCGGTGGCCGCCTGGACCGACGACGAGCGCGATCAGCTGCTCCAACCCCTCCACGACGATCAGCAGCGAAAGGCAACCGAACGAACACAAACACCGGTGTTCGGCAGAACTCCCTTCGACGCCGCCAGCCTGGCGGCCTCCCACTCCCTCATGGGCATGCTGGGGAGGAGGGTCCCCGAAGACCGTTCAGCCGAGGACTACAACGCTGAGGTCGAGGAGTACCTGGAGCTCGCCCGGAGCCAGGTGGTGCCAGTCGCCATGGTGAGCTTATTCGACACCGAATTCGCCGAGTTCATCATCAAGGTGACCAACACGACCGATCGCAACTTTGCGAACGTGAGGCTGAAGCTCACCTTCGGTCCCGAAGTGCGGCTCGACCCCGAAGGTCTCCCGATCGCGATGCCCAAGCGCCCGAGATCATGGGGGCCGCGCCAGGAGGGCGGGGTGGATCTCGAGGCATTTTCACGCGTGACGTCTCAGCCGTACGACTTCTCCAGCCTGACGCTGGACCGCTCACCGGCCACGCTCGATCACCACATTTCCGGCAGAACCGTCTCCTACTGGGTGAACAACCTGCGGCCCCGCGATGAATATGAGTCCGAACCGATCTCAGTACTCCTGGACCCCTTAGTCGGCCAGACCGTCTCCACTCACTGGACCGCCACGTCCACCCAGATCGATGGAGTCGCAGAGGGCGACCTCTCGATACCCGTCTCTGAGCGCCGGGCTCCCCTTGATGCGCTGGTGCCGCACGCCACGGAGAAGGAGGCCTGAGGGCCGAGGGTCGCCCTTTACGATTGAGGACATGCAACGCGGCCATCCCTTCTGGACCCGGGCCCTTGACGACAAGCGCGCTGAACAACGGCGGAAGCTGAGGGCCATCCCTTCTTGGCTCTTCGAGCCTTCCCACTATGCCCCGGGCCCGACCGTCACGATCAACGGAGTCGCCGACAACGCTTTCGTGGAAACCCAGGTGCGTCGACAGGCTGATGCCGAGCTGAATTTGCTGGCGCCTCTTCTCTCCGAATGGGAAATCGCAACCGCCGAGGATGCTCTGGGGTGGTTCGTGCGCAACAACGTCGACAAGGCCACCAGAAATGTTCAGGGGCATGCGAATGATCTGCTCGCAGAGGTAGAAGATCGGCTGCCTGTTGCGGGAGAACCTCGCAAGCTCGACCCCAAGTACGCCGCTCCACTGGCTCGCGCGATCCTGCTCCTCGCATGGGCGGACGATCTCTCCGACGACGGCTATCTCGACCCGCGCATCGCAGAACACCGAGAACCCACGACGTAAGCCTCCCCCCTCAGGCGACACCTCCTGGCCCCAGCGAGCGGCCACCTCGCCTGGCATTGTTTCGCATCCGCTCGCCATCTGGAGGTGCGAGATGAATGGACGACACATCGATACCAACCCGGCCGTCCGGGAAGTCGCTTTCGCCATCCTTCTTCACCCGAATCCATCGGGGACCCAACGCATACAAGAGACACTCCACTGGGACGAACCGCGTGTCCGAAACGCCGCCGCCCTCCTCGAAGATGACGGTCTACTCACCCACGAGTTGTCTCCCATGGCTCCGAGGGATCTGTTTACCGCCCTTGCGAATGCATGGTGCTGTGATCAGCCCCCCGAAGCGGCCCTTGCCTCGGCTCCACCCGCTGTCGCTTCTACCGCCCAGAGCGCACTACTGATGCTCGGACTCGAAGATCCCGAACACGAGCCTGGCTGGGCGTTAGCCGGCAGTCACGCCGCACAGGCATGGCGCATTCCAGTGACCACGGTCGATCCGATCCAGCGCTTCTACGTTCCGTCGGAGAACCGACTCCGTGAGGCGGAGCAGCAGATCGGACGAGCCACCGGCGCGGTGGGTGCATACGCCAGGGTGGCACCCATGTACTGGATCACGAACAACCGCTTCGATGGAGCGCGCCGCCAACTGCTGAATTCAGAGTGGCCGATCGTCCATCCCCTCGTCTCAGCCCTTGAGGTTGCTGCGACCGAACCCGCGGCTCTGCGGGCTTGGCGAGACGTGCCCGACTCGCTACGACACGCTCCCTGGATGCAGCCGTAGATGGCCCTCGGCTCTTCTCACCAGTTCGCCGCGACCTCGCCCTGAATGCTGATCGGATTCGGTGTCACATTCACATAGCGCTTCGGGGGAAGCCAGGCCAGACTGAGCGGGCGACGACCTCGTCGCTTTGGGCCGATCTGGAACTGTGTGATGTGGTCGGCCCGGCCAGATCCGACCAGGGCTTCGACGATCAGAACTCGTGCGACCTGCCCGACGGTATCCTCGGACAGCCTTTGTGCCTCAAGTGCGGCCAACGGATTCGGCATGTCGACAAGGAAGCCCATGTGGTCACGCTCGAACGGATTTGCCTCTCCGAACAGAGCGACACGCAGTGCAATCTCGGTCTGCTCCTCGGGCGACACGTTGTTGTAGGTCATGGCGCCAAAGCCCGATGCAGATGAGGAAGGCAGCCGATCCGCTGAGATTGTCACCACCCTGTTTCGGGACGCGGTCACGTCGACTCTCACATCGGTCACTCGCACCTTGGACGATCCGTCTGCCCACGTCACCGTGGTCTCGGTAGATCGACTCCCAAGACTCGGCCGTCTGCGCTCGAGATCCGCTATCACGCCTGCGTTTCGCACCCTCCCGGTGATAGTGAGGGCTCCTCCACTGACGCTCACCTGGGTCGATCGGAACATGGCATTTCCAATCTTGACCCACGGCGCCAGCGCTTCCGCAGCGATCTCGCCGAGGCGGCCTCCCACCCCCCGCTTCAGCTCTGCAGGAGACGCGTAGGTACCGGTCGTGTGAAAGACCCTGATGGATTCGAGAAAGTCCGTCTGAGGGCCATCGAGACTTCCGCTGGAGGTCCAGATGCTGATACGGAGCCCATGCTCTACAGCCGCGACGTATTCCGCATGCGTCGCCGAATAGCCACTCTTGAGCGGCCGACCATAACGATGGCCGAGAATCCCAACGTAAAGGTCGGAAGATGCCACCTCGTTCAGATAGGCGCCCTCGGGGTCATCGTCACGACCCCCAAAGGTCTCGAACCAAACCGGACTGGCCCCGACTTCCTCGATCGCCTCCGCGACCGCCCTGCGCTCCTCTTCCATCTGCCCCATGACGCTCGAGATAAAAACGCGCTGATCCGCCGCCCACGCTGCTACCTCGTCGGCGGGGAGGCGAGGCGACACACCAGAATCAATCAGGACCGGGTCCTCTGGGACTTGCACCGAATCAACTCAGATCGATGCGACGGGCCACCTCGGCAAGGTGCGCCCTTTGCTCCACCTCATCTGCAGCGACTTGAGCCTGCTGAACGGCAAGGGTGGCAGCCCGAGCGTTTACTTCGGTCAGGACTCCTTTGAGCGTCGGGACGTGGTACCGCTCAACTTCCTCGATCGTCGTGCCATCAAGAAGGAGCACGTCGCCCCGGACACGCAGGATTCCAGGACGGTGCATGTTCGAGAACGACGGCGGGTGGTCCCAGACCGACAGGATCCATGGTGTCTCCTCGGGCGATGGCTTCCGATTCAGACGGATCGGCACCAAGTACAGAGCGGAACCCGGACTCCCATCGTCGGCCGGCACGCCAATTTCTTCAATCACGACCTCGACCAGCTCGAGGGGTTCCAACTGGGACATCGCTTCTCCTTCATGGCGAACTGGTGTTCGATTCTATCGGGCGGATCCATGCTCTCGATGCCATTTCAAGGCGCACGGCAGGCGCCTGCGCGCCCCTGACCGGACTGAGCGAGCCCTCCCCCTACGCCCTCCGACTTGGCGTACCGGCGCACCTAAGTCTCGTTACGGTCGAGATAGACGACGAGGACTACGTCTTCGTAGTCAACCGGAACAGCAGCGTTATCGCAATCAAACTTGAGCAGTAACTGCAGGCTTCATTCTTTATCCGCCTCGATCTGATTCGCCGCCCACCACTCGATATTCAACTCGTGAATACTTTGGACCTGCAGTAGGACTTCTGACTCTGCGCCTCAGTACCCTTTCGCAGCAACGAGGGAACGAAGCACCTCGACTCGATCCCGGACCAGGGTACTGGGAGCGACCGCGTCTCTAAATTGTTGATGAACGTGGTCGTAGAGACCGAACAGCGAAGACGCGTCCCATAGCGCACCCCCGAAGCTCTCACTGACGGGAACGCCGATATCTGCGAACTCGATACCCTTTGATACCAGGGGCACCGCACGGAGCCCGAGAGCGGCTGTGATTCCTAGTTCGTAGGCGCATTCTCGACTCTCGAGGAACTCGGGTGTGATGACGAACACGACCAGTTCGGCGCTACGGAGTTCGGCCCAGATCTGATGATGCACCTTGTCTCCTGGATTCAGACCTTGGCCTGCGATGGAGGAGCAGAAGTATCGGTCCTCGGCCTGCTCCTCCGACCCCGCATTGAGCAAATACTCAAGTGCTCGAGCGATGTCAGCATCAGCTCGGGCGTGGCTAATGAAGACTTTCCCAAGACCGGACGGAAGACGATCACCGCCTGGAACGTTCCAGAGATCTTGATAGCCGGTGAGACCGGGACGTTGCAGTCGATGGTTAGCTGCGTCCACGGCGATTCTTAGGGCTGACCGGGCGGCCGCTTCACGGGACTCAAGAGCTGCAATCACTCCGGCTGCGAATACGTCACCTGCACCCGTCGAGTCTCTGATGGCTGCTGAGGCAAGAGCCTCTCGGAGGAACTCGACTCTCCGAAGCCCATTCTTGGCCAAAGAGTCGGACCAGTACATCGCACCACCCACTTCGCCGACGTAGTGGGGAGATCGATTTACGGGATCGGACTTCTTGAGTACTACCACACCCCTCCGCCGATCTGATCCGTCGCGCAGCAGTTCCCCACAGCGCTCGACTTCGCCCGCTACACCCTGGGCTTTAGGGATGGGTGTAAGAAGCGCGAGCTCGGCCTCGTTCACGAATACCACGTCTGCGAGACTCAATAGCTTTCTGGTTGCCTGAAATCCCGCCCAAACGTGTCCTGGATCAATGCAGACGATTACTCGATCATTGGCCGCTCGTACGGCAAGGATCAGCGACCTGACGTCCTCGATCGCTGCGTCCCCGAAAATAGAAGTGAAGTACGCAATCCGTCCGCGGACGAGCCGACGGAGGACCTGAGAGAACACATCTGCCTGAGATAGGGCACCGGACACCGAGGTGTCGTTGTACGTCGTGAGGGTTCGCTCCCCTTGTTCGAGGACGGAGACGCATGTGTTCGGACGTCCGGGAACTTCGACGAGAGTGACGCCGACTTTTCGTCGAAGGTCCGCAACCTCCTCTTCCACCCATGGGACAGATTGCAAAGCATCACTTACGACCGAGACGAACTCCAAGGTGAGGTCCGACGAGACATGGCTTGCGGCTCGCAACA
>DATNLP010000457.1:0-10065 GCA_035602795.1 Acidimicrobiales bacterium
CGACGAGGTGGCGGCGCTGCTCGAGCGCGAGCTGGCCGTCGGCGACGGCGCCGTGGTGGCGGTGGGCGAGTGCGGGCTCGACTACTACTACGAGCACTCGCCCCGCGACGCGCAGCGGCGCGCCTTCGCAGCGCAGATCGCGCTGGCGCACGCGCACGGCCTGGCCCTCATCATCCACGCGCGCGACGCATGGAGCGACCTGTTCGACCTGCTCGACGCGGAGGGCGTGCCGGAGCGCACCGTGCTGCACTGCTTCACGGGCGGTGTGGCGGAAGTCGAGCGGTGCCTGCGCGCCGGCATGTACGTCTCGTTCAGCGGCATCGTGACATTCAAGAACGCGGCGGACGTGCGCGCGGCCGTGGCGCGCTGTCCGCTCGATCGCCTGCTCGTCGAAACGGACAGCCCGTTCCTCGCACCGGTGCCGCACCGCGGTCGCACCAACGAGCCGGCCTACCTCCCGCTGGTCGGCGCCGCCGTCGCCGAGGTGAAGGGGTGCGCGCCCGACGATGTCATGGAACGGTCGGCCAACGCGGCTTCCTTCGTTTTTTCCACTGGGGGTGTTTGAGGCGCTGCTGGGCGTAATACGAGAACCTCGTGACCTGGGTGTTTAGGGTTGAATTTGGAAAAAAAGGGCCTCTGACTAGGGACTTCACGTAAATATAACGGTCACTACCATGTGTGACCTGGGGAAATAACGCTCCATGAGGTCGTCCCCCTTTTCCGGTTTGCGCGTCTCGCAATTCCTCTCCTAGGTTCTCCCCGAACCCCTCGCCACCCGTATGTCGGCGCGGGTGCACTGTGTCCCCGGAGAAGGGTGGAGCCCTGCGGAACCAGAGCACTGGGGGGAGGCGCTTCGGCGTTGCCGTGGTCATGTGCGGCGCGCTGTTCGGTTTGCCTCTCCTTTTGTTGCAGAACACGACGGCGCGCGCGGCGCGCGTGACGACCGCGGCACCAGCCGTGCACCACGGCAGGAAGGTGTACCCGTCGTCGCATCTCGACGGCGTGGAGTTGAAGTCGAATTTGGTGGCGTACCAAGAGGTGGCGGCCACCACGTCGACCACCGCGGCGCCGACCACGACGACCACGGTGCCGCCGACGACGACAACGACGACGCTGCCGCCGACGACAACGACGACGGTGCCGCCGCCTCCCACCACGACCACGACGACCGCACCGCCACGGGTCGACACGAGCTCGGAGGTCGGCGACGCAACGTGGTACTCGGAGGCCCCGGACGGTTACTGCGCCAGCCCGACGCTCCCGTTCGGCACGGTGCTGACCGTCACCGACAACGACACCGGCGCGTCGACCACGTGCACGGTCGACGACCGGGAGGCCGCGGGGTACCCACATGTGGTCGACATGTCCCCCGAGGGCTTCTCGCAGCTCGCGCCCCTCGGTCAAGGAGTTGTGGACGTCACAATTGCCTGGTGACCCTTTCCGGCGCCGACATCGCCCAGCTGCTGGCGGCGCACGGACTGCGTCCCAGCCGGGCCCTCGGCCAGAACTTCGTCGCTGACCCCAACACGGTCCGGCGCATCGCCCGCCTGGCCGGCGTGGGCGCCGGCTCGCAGGTGCTCGAGATCGGCGCCGGTCTGGGCTCCCTGACGCTGGCCCTGGCCGAGACCGGGGCCCGCGTGGTAGCGGTCGAGACGGACCGCCACATCGTGCCGGTGTTGCGCTCGGTGGCCGAGCCGGCCGGTGCCGAGGTGGTCGAGGGCGACGCCATGACCCTCGACCTGGCCGGGCTGCTGGCGGCACGGGGCGGCGGGACGTGGTCGATGGTGGCCAACCTTCCCTACAACGTCGCCACCCCGCTGGTGCTGCGGACGCTGGTCGAGGTGCCGGCGGTGGCCCAGCTCCTCGTCATGGTGCAACGGGAGGTGGGCGAGCGCATGGCGGCCGTGCCGGGCGACGGGGCCTACGGGTCCGTCTCGGTACGGTTCGCCTACTTCGCCCGGGCCGAGGTGGTGGGGCGGGTGCCCGCCTCGGTGTTCATTCCTCGGCCCCGCGTCGAGTCGGTGCTGGTGCGCCTCGAGCGGCGACCCGAGCCGGCGGTGGACCCGGCGCTGGTCTCCTACGACCGGCTGGCTGCAGTGGTGCGGGCCGGCTTCGCCCAGCGGCGCAAGATGCTGCGCCGGTCGCTGGCGGGCGTGGTGGCGCCCGAGGCCTTCGACCGCGCCGGCGTGCGGCCCGACGCCCGGGCCGAGGAGCTCGACGTGGCCGCCTTTGGCCGCCTGGCCGCGCTGTGACCAGGGTGCTGGCGCCGGCCAAGCTCACCGTGACGCTCCGGGTGACCGGGGTGCGCTCAGACGGCTACCACGAGCTGGACGCCGAAATGGTCACCCTCAGCCTGGCCGACGAGCTCGTGATCGACGAGGGCGGGACGGGGCTGGTCATCGAGGCGGCGCCCGGGGCCCGGGTCGAGCGGCTGCCGGCGCCGGCGGACAACCTCGTCACCCGGGCGCTCGAGGCCTGCGGTCGGCGTGCCGCCGTGCGCCTGACCAAGCGCATCCCTCTCGGCGGGGGCCTGGGCGGCGGCTCGGCCGACGCGGCCGCCGTGCTGCGCTGGGCCGGCTGCGACGACGCCGCCGTGGCGGCCCGCCTGGGCTCTGACGTGCCGTTCTGCCTGGCCGGCGGCCGGGCCCGCGTCACGGGGATTGGCGAACGGGTGCAGCCGCTGCCTTTCATGGCCCGCGACTACCTGTTGGTGCTGCCCCCGTTCGGCGTCGACACCGCCGCCGTCTACCGGGCCTGGGACCGTCGGCCCGGCGACGAGGGACCCAACGCGCTCACCGCGGCGGCGCTGGCCACCGAGCCGCGGCTCGCCCACTGGCGCGATGCGCTGGGCCAGGCGGTGGGCACGGAACCGGTGTTGGCCGGCAGCGGGTCGGCCTGGTTCGTCGATGGCGGGCCGGCCGAGGCCGGCACGGCGGAGTGGCCCGAGTTGTGGGTGGGGGAGGAGGCGGGCCGGCTAGTGCGGGCGCGCTCCGTGCCCGCGGGCTGGGAGGGCGACTGAGGGACTGGTCGGCTGGCCCGGCTACTTGCCGGCCCGGCGCTGCCAGCGGGTGGCCTTGAGCATCTTCTTGTGCTTCTTCTTGCGCATCCGCTTGCGGCGCTTCTTGATCAGTGATCCCATGTCCAGCGGCAGGCTAGCGGTCCGGGGGGCCGACTGCCAGGTCGCTCCCGTACGCAGGAGGGTGGGCATGGGCTTCGAGATCGTGGGCCTCGACCACGTGCAGCTGGCCATGCCGCCGGGGCGGGAGGACGAGGCGGAGGCCTTCTACGCCGGCCTGCTGGGCTTCGAACGCCTGCCCAAACCGGCCCCCCTGGCCGCCCGGGGCGGTTGCTGGTTCGCCCGGGGGACCACGGCCGTGCACCTGGGCGTGGAGGAGGACTTCCGCCCCGCCCGCAAGGCCCACCCGGCCTTCGTCGTGCGCGACCTGGCCGACCTGGAGGCGGCGCTCGGCGCGGCGGGGGTGGTGGTGCGGCCCAATCCCGACCGCGAGCCCGGGCAGGGCGCCTACGTGGACGACCCCTTCGGGAACCGCATCGAGTTGATGGCGGCGGGCTAGCGCCGCGCGGCCAGCCGCCCGGCGCGGCGGCGTCACTTCTGCTCGGCGTCGTCGGGCTCGGTGACGGTGGGCAGGCGCAGGGACAGGCGGGCACCGCCGGCGGAGTCGTTCTCGGCTATGACAGTCCCGCCCTCGGCCTTGACCACCTGCGCCACGATGGCCAACCCCAGGCCGGAGCCGGGCAGCCCGCGGGCGGATCGGGAGCGGTAGAAGCGGTCGAAGATGTGCGGCAGGTCGGCCTCGGCGATGCCCGGCCCGCGGTCGCGCACGACGACGGTGCCGTTGCGGCACTCGACCGAGACCGGCTGGCCCGGCGGGCTCCACTTGCGCGCGTTGTCCAAGAGGTTGTCGACGGCGCGGCCGAGGCGGTCGGCGTGTCCCTGCACCCAGCAGGGCTCGGCCGTGAGCTCGAACGTCACGTCCTGGGCCCGGCCGTGCGTGTTCTGCACCGCCACGGCGTCGCCGACGAGGAGGTCGAGCCGGAGCGGCTCGCTCGCCGACGGCAGCTGGTCGCCGCGCGCCAGCTCGGCCAGGTCGCCGACGATGTCGGTCAGCTCCTGGAGCTGCACGAGCACATCGTCGACGAGGACGGAGCGGTCCTCGTCGCTGAGCTCGTCGACGCGGCGGATCACCTCGAGGTTGGTGCGCAGGCTGGTCAGCGGCGTGCGCAGCTCGTGGGAGGCGTCGAGCACCAGCCGGCTCTGGGCCTGGCGGGACGTGTCGAGCGCCTCGAGCAGGCGGTTGAACGTGCGGCGCAGACGGCCGAGTTCGTCCTGGCCGCCGGGGGAAAGGCGGCGCGAGACGTCGGTGGTCTCCGCCACGTCCTCGACCGTGTCGGTGAGCGAGTTCAACGGCACCAGCGCGGTGCGCGCCACCAGCCAGCCGAGCACCACGGCCAGCAGAATGCCGCCGACGGCGACGCCGCCCAAGAAGACCGCCAGCTTCTCGAGCTCCGAGTTGGCGTTGAGCAGGGTGGCGATCTGCAGCGCACCGCCGTTGACCAGGATTCCCGGGCCGATGGTCGTGCCCGCCGGGAGGTGCTCGACCAGCTCGCGCATCTGGTTCCCGTCGACGTTGACCGTGGTGTAGTAGGCGGCGGCCTCACCCAGCGCGACCAGATGCACGTCGCCGTTCACCGGGAGGCCCCCGGTGCCAGAGACCACTTGGCCGGTGGTGTCGATCACCTGGCCGAGGGTGGCCGTGGTGGACCCGATTTCGTCGCCCGCCAGGAGGCGCTGGGCCGCCGTGGTGAGCGAGTTGTCGGCCGCGTCGAGCAACGCGTTGCGGGCCACCACGAAGGCGGCGCTGCACGAGATCACAACCGCCAGCACCACGGCGACGGTCGTGGCCAGGACCAGGCGGGCGCGGAAGGTCACGTGTCGCGCAACACGTAGCCCACCCCGCGCACGGTCTGGATGCAGCGGGCCTCGCCGCCCTCTTCGAGCTTGCGGCGGAGGTAGCCGACGTAGACGGCGAGCGAGTTGGTGCCCGAGTCGAAGTCGAACCCCCAGACGCGGTTGAGCAGCACCTCGCGCGTGAGCACCTGGCGCGGGTGGCGCAGGAACATCTCGAGGAGGTCGAATTCGATGCGAGTCAGCGTGAAGTTGCGATCGCCGCGCTGGCCCTCGCGGGTGGACAGGTTGAGGACAAGGTCGCCGACGCGCAGGAGGCCACCTTCGCCCTCGAAGCGGCGCCGGAGCAGGGCGCGCAGGCGGGCCAGCAACTCGGCCAGAGCGAAGGGCTTGACCAGGTAGTCGTCCGCCCCGGCGTCGAGGCCCTGGACGCGGTCGTCGACGGCGTCGCGGGCGGTGAGCATGAGGACCGGGGTGTCGTCGCCGGCGTTGCGCATGCGCCGGCATACGCTCAGGCCGTCGAGGTCGGGCAGGCCGAGGTCGAGGATGAGCGCGTCGGGCGGCGTCTGTGCCAGCGACTCGAGCGCCTCACCGCCCGTCGCGACGGTGGCCACGTCGTAGCCCTCGAGACGCAGGGCCCGGTCGATGGAGCGGCGGACCGCCTGATCGTCGTCCACCACCAGGATGCGCATCACGCGAACCTACCGCCGCACCTCGTCCCGGCACGTCCGGGCGCCGTGCCTAACCTTTAGCCGGCGATCGACCCATTCCGGGGTAGTTCAATCGGCAGAACGTCGGCCTTTGGAGCCGGATGTTGGAGGTTCGAGCCCTCCCCCCGGAGCGTCAGCGGCCGGCGGCACGGTCGCGGGCGGCCAGTTGCGCCAGGTAGGCGTTGTACGCGGCGAGGTCGTCGTCCTCCTGCTCCTCCTGCTCCTCTCGCACGTGATCCTCGGCCGGGGTGCTGCCGCCGCGGTCGGCCGAGGCCGAGGCCGAGGCCGAGGCCGGCGCGGGCGTGCCGTCCGGGGAGGCGTGGAGCAGGCGCCACCACATGTAGACGGCGTAGGCGGCGAAGAACGGCCACTCGAACACGTAGGCCCAGCTGAGCTCGTTGCCGCCGGTGGCCCGGTAGACCTGCCAGACGCACAGGGCCAGGAACGACGGCACCACGATCAGGATGACCGCGTGCAGCTTGAGGGCGCGGCGCGAGAACCAGACCTTCTTGTCCATCATCCGCCGCCGAAGAGGAAGTCTTCGATCAGCGCGGCCAGCTCGAGCGGGCGGTCGCCCTGGATGCTGTGGCCGGCGCCCTCCACCCCCTCGACCCGCACGCCGGGCTGGCGGCGGCGCAGCTCGCCGATGTCGGCGTCGTCGACCACCGACCACGCCAACCCCTGCACCAGCATGACGGGGACCCGAAGACCCGAGACGGCCTCCCACCAATCGCCGAATTCGGGGTGCGCGGCCGAGGGCTCGGTGCGGAAGCGGGCGTAGCGCCAGACCCAGCTGCCGTCGTCGCGCTGGACGGCGTTGTGGAGGATGCCGCGACGCAGCGAGGACTCGGAGCGCCCGGGGTTGTGCTCAATGGTGCGGGCCAGAATGTCGTCGAAGCTGTCGAAGCTGGCCGGGCCGTTGACGAAGTTGGTCACCGGCGCCGCCTTCTCCGCGTTGACGCCCGGGGTGATGTCGACCAGCACCAGGGCGCGCACGAGCTCAGGCGCGTGGGCGGCCAGCGCAATGGACGACATGCCGCCGAGCGACATGCCCACGACGCCCCGCGCGTCCGGCGCCAGCTCGGCCACCACCGCGGCCAGGTCGCGCCCGTTGCTGCCGGCGGAGACGGAGCCCTCGGGCCCGCCGTCGGAGTGTCCGTGGCCGGGTAGGTCGACGGCGAGCAGCGGACGCCCCAGCGCCAGGGCCACGGTGTCCCAGGTGTGCGCGTTCTGGGCACCGCCGTGCACCAGCACCAGCTCCGGCGGGCCGGTCTCGGCCCCCCAGACCAGGCTCGACACCCGGCGGCCCGGCTCCACCTCGACGCCGACGCGGCGCACGTCGGGCGGCCCGGGGAACGGGAGTCCGTACTCGGCCGCGTTCTCGTGGAACAGGCCGAACTCGTCGTAGAAGATCAGCTCCGGCACGCCTACGAGTGTCCCATACGCACGCCGGCCGTCCCGGCGGGCTAAGAATGCGGCGATGCCCGAGCGCCGCCTGTCCGCCGTGGTCCTGGCCGCCGGCGAAGGCACCCGCATGCGCTCGGAGCGGCCCAAGCCGTTGCACCTCTTGTGCGGGCGCCCCATGGTCCTCCACGTGCTCGACGCCATGGCCGAAATCGACGTGCACCGGGTGGTGGTGGTGGTCGGCCACCGGGCCGAGTGGGTGACCAAGACGCTGGTGCAGCTGGCCCCGCCCACCATGGAGATCGAGTTCGTGGAGCAGCTGACCCAGGCCGGGACGGGTGACGCGCTGGCCGTGGGGCTGACCGGCCTGCCCGACGACGACGACGAGGTGGAGGACGTCGTGGTGCTGCCGGGTGACACGCCGCTGCTGCGGCCCCAGACCCTGGCCTCGCTGGTGCGGGCCCACCGGGCCGAGGACGCCGGCGCCACCCTGCTCACGGCCGAGGTCGAGAACCCGTCGGGCTACGGGCGGGTGGTGCACGGCAAGGACGGCGACGTGGTGCGGGTGGTGGAGGAGAGCGACGCCACCGACGAGGAGAAGGAGATCGACGAGGTCAACACCTCCATCTACTGCTTCCGGCGCTCCATACTGGCGCCGACGCTGCGCCGCCTCACCCCGGCCAACGCCCAGGGCGAGTACTACCTGACCGACGCCGTGGCCGTGCTGAGCAGCGCCGGCTACGCCGTCCGCTCCCTGGTGCTGCCCGACTCCATGGAAGCGGCCGGGGTGAACGACCGGGCCCAGCTGGCCGTGGCCGAGGCCGAGCTGCGCGACCGCATCAACGAGCGCTGGATGCGCCGGGGCGTGACCATGTGGGACCCCGAGCGCACCTACGTGGACGCGTCGGTCCACCTGGAGGCCGACGTCTCCCTGCTCCCGGGCGTGATCCTGCGGGGCCACTGCAGCGTCGGGGCCGGGGCCGAGATCGGGCCCAACAGCGTGCTGACCGACACGACGGTGGGACCTGGCGCGGTGGTGGCCGAGAGCGTGTGCACGCTGGCCGTGATCGGCGCGGGCGCCCGCGTCGGGCCCTTCAGCGTGCTCGAGCCGGGCGCCGAGGTGGCCGACGGGGTCGAGCTGGCGCCGCACACGGTGCTGGCCGGGCCCGGGCCCGACGGGTAGGGACGCGGCGGGCCCGACGTGAGGCAGGCGGCGGGCCGTTCGGCCAAAGGATCAACCCAGTCGTTTAGAGCGGGCAAGCCGCGCCGCAGCGCGGCGGCACAGTAGCGTGGCGGCCGTGGAGCTGATTCCGCGGCGTCGCCTCGAGCTGGTGTCCGGGCGCGCCCACCCGACGTTGGCCCGCGACATCGCCGGGCATCTGGGGGTCGAGCTGGGACAGGCCAACCTGCGCGAGTTCGCCAACGGGGAGATCTACTGCAAGTACGACATCTCCATCCGCGGCTGCGACGTCTTCATCATCCAGACGCACGCCAGCCCCGTGAACGACTCGCTGATGGAGCAGCTCATCATGATCGACGCGGCGAAGCGGGCGTCGGCCAAGCGCATCACCGCCGTGTGCCCGTACTACGGGTACTCGCGCCAGGACCGCAAGTCGACGGGACGCGAGCCGATCACGGCCAAGCTGGTGGCGGACATGCTCTCCGCGGCGGGGGCCGACCGTGTGGTCAGCGTCGACCTGCACTCGGGACAGATCCAGGGTTTCTTCGACACGCCCTTCGACCACTTGGTGGCCGCCCCCGTCCTCGAGAGCTACATGCGCGAGCACTTCGGGGAGAACGTCGTGGTGGTCGCCCCCGACGCCGGCCGGGTGAAGGTGGCCGAGCGTTACAGCCAGCATCTGGGGTGCGAGCTGGCCCTCATCTACAAGACCCGTCCGTACGGCACCTACAACGAGGTGAAGGCCCGCCACGTCATCGGCGACGTGGAGGGCCGCCACTGCGTCCTGATCGACGACATGATCGACACGGCGGGGACGATCTGCGCCGCGGCGGAGCTGCTGTCCGACGCCGGCGCCTCGGAGATCTGTGCCATGGCCACCCACGCCGTGCTCTCCGACCCGGCGGTCGACCGCCTGAAGGCCGCCCCGATCTCGCGGGTGGTGGTGACCGACACCCTGCCGGTGGCCGAGGACCGCACGTTCGACAAGCTCGAGGTGCTGTCGGTGGCCAAGATCATCGCCGACGCCATCGACGCCGTGTTCGAGGACACGTCGGTGTCGGAGCTCTTCGGCGGGGACAACCTGGTCTAGGTCTGGGAGGCCGCCGACGGGCCGCTGGTCGGGGGCCCGACCGGGCGGCTACGCTGATAGGCCGTTCGCCGGAGGCTCAACCGCCGTCCGTCCGCGACCGCCGCTCTCGCCACCCTGAGGAGATGCCGTTATGGCCGAAGTCGTTCTTGCCGCCGAGGTTGGGCGCCCCATCGGCTCCCGCGCCGTGCGCCGCCTGCGGCGCGAGGGGAAGATCCCCGCTGTCATCTACGGGCACGGGACCGATCCGCTGCCCGTGGCCGTGGTCGCCCGCGAGCTCCGGGTGGCGCTCAACAGTGAGGCCGGGGCCAACCAGCTGCTCTCGCTCGACACCGGCTCGGGCACCTACCTGGCCCTGGCCCGCGAGATGCAGCGCCACCCGGTGGCCCAGACGGTGACGCACGTCGACTTCGTCATCGTGCGCCGCGACGAGGTCATCAGCGCCGACGTGCCGGTGGTGCTGGTGGGTGAGGCCCTCGAGGTCCACCACGGCGACGGCCTCGTCGACCAGCAGATGTTCACCCTGGCCATCAACGCGCTGCCGACCGCCATCCCCTCGTCCATTGAGGCGGACATCAGCGCGCTGACCATCGGCGAACAGGTGCGCGTGTCGGACCTCATTTTGCCGGAGGGCGTCACGACCGACGTGGACCCCGAGACGGCGGTCGCCATCGGCCAGCCGCCGCGGGTGGTGACGCTCGAGGAGGAAGAAGGGGCCGAGGGCGAGCTGGAGGAGGGGGCGACGGCGGAGGCCGGC
>DATNLP010000459.1:0-7623 GCA_035602795.1 Acidimicrobiales bacterium
GAGCTGCGGTGGTCGATCGAAACCGAGCTCACTCCGCCCAGCTGACGGGCTTGCCGCGCTGACATCGCCAGCTCGTCTCTCCGGGGACAGCACGGCGGAGCAAGTCGCCGCATCGGTCTGCGTCGCATCGAACCGGCGGACCTCCGGATATTGGACACCCGACGGCCGGTCGCCCATGATGCTGGGCGTGGAATCCCCGTCTTTGCTCGAGACGATGGTCCGCCTGCCGGGTGCCCTCCTGCGTTTGCCCGTTTCGGCGCTCACCGCGCTCGACGCCGTCAACGACCTGGCCGACCGGCTCGATCGGCTGATGACCCTGCTGGAGCGCATTGAGGGCGGCGTCGACAAGGCGGGCTCGGGTATCGACCTGGCCGCCCTCGGCATCTCTCATGCCGTCTCGGGTCTGGAGCAGGCCGTGGACACCCTCGACACCTCGCTGCCTTCGCTGTCCGACTCGGCGTCGGCGCTGCGCAGTCTCACCGAACGGCTGAGCGCGGTGGCGGTCGAGCTGGCCACGGAGCTGCCCAAGGCAACCAGGTCGCTCCAAGAGGTGTCACCGGAGCTGAACACCGTGGTCGCTTGCTCGACGAGCGCTTCGCCCACCTCGACGGCGTGGTCACCGAGCTGGCCCGCTTGATGGAGGCGGTCGTCGGTGCCATCCCCGGCATTCGGCGTGTCCTACCCACGTCCAGCACAACGCCCGCCTGATCGATCGCCACCGGAAGGAGCAACACCAGTGGGCCAAGAAAGCAACGACGCCGCACTCGACCTCGTGCGGGCCACCTCGATCCCGATCCACGACATCGGCACCGCCATCTACTTGAGCTCCGACGTGTTCGGGTGGGCCGCCGAATGGGGATGGACCAACCCGCTCGCCTTCTACTTCGCCGGTCGCGGTGGCATGCTCGGGGACGTCCGTGCGGACGTGGTCATTTCCGCCCTCGGCTGGTTCGAGCCCAACGCGGTCACCGCCATGTACACCGAGGGCACCGGCGTGGCGAGTGCGACCGAGGCGGCGGAACGCATGGCCGAGGCACACGCCAAGTGGGGCGAGAAGCACTACGCCGACGTCGACGAGCTGGACGAGAAGGTCGCCGTGACCGAGGAGCTGGTGAACGGGCTCGAAGGCTCGGGCATCCCCCTCTTCGTGGGCTGGCGCGACGCCGCCCCCGGCAGGACGCAGGCGGGACGGGCGGCGCAGCTGATGCAGATTCTCCGGGAGTGGCGCGGTGGCCTCCACCTGGTGGCGACAACCGCTGTCGGTCTCACCCCGCTCGAGGCCATCCTCACGAACGAGGGACCGGGCCAGGCCAAGTTCTTCGGCTGGCCCGAGCCGTTCCCCGACACCAGCGCCGTCAAGGCCAAGCACGACGAGGCGGAGGAGATGACCGACCGGCTGTGTGCGGCCGGGCTGGCCCGGGCCCTCGACGCCTCCCGGTTCACCGCCTTCGAGGGCGCGGTCGGGAGCCTGCGCGCGGCCACCCCGTAGCCCGATTCCCGGGGTGGGTCCCGACCCGGGACCGGCTACAGTGAAGGGCTGCTCTGCGGCCGGCCAGGGGTCGGAACCGGGGGGCACACGGCAGTCATTGCCACGGACCTGTGGTGCAGCTCGGAGTGCACGCCGCCCTGTCAAGGCGGAGGTCGCGGGTTCAAATCCCGTCAGGTCCGCCGCCAAGTTCGCACCCGCCGCGTGCCGGTCGAGCCTGGTTACCCGGTCGGGTAGCTCAGTTGGTAGAGCGCGCGCCTGAAAAGCGTGAGGTCACCGGATCGATCCCGGTCCCGACCACCGGAAAGCGCCCTGAACAGGACACACATCGCTCGACCGTGGAGATGACCCCTCTTTCGTGAAGCGTGAAGTCGTTGTGTCGACGTGTCCGACCACGAGACGAATGCCCTCGTCAGAGCCACGGCCAGCCTCAGCCGACCCGTTTTGGCCACGGCGTGCCCTCTGCGTGCCCCAATGAAACAGGAACGGGTTTCGATTCAACCATCTCCACCCTCCGTGCATGCAGACGGGTGTGCCTAGATTTTTCGACAAGCCCACGCCGAATGGGGTGCTCAAGGATGCGTTAGCGGGGATACGCCGTCCACGGGGGATAGCGCGGATCGACGTGAGGTCAGTGCCCGTTCATAAATTCTCCAGCATCGCCACGCCGGAGCGTCCGAGGAAATTCCCGCTCGGGAAACACAGGTACAGGTTCGGATCGCAGTTACCGAGTTGGGCAGAGACGCCTTGCGCGTCGAATGAATACTGCGGGGAGCGGGAAGAGCACGCGGACCCGTCCGTTGCACGGACGGCCGTTTCTCCGGGTCTCGCAGTGGTGAATAAGTCGGTCGCCGTTCCGATTTCCGGAATCGCTGGCTGTGTTGGGATCAGGGGAGTGGGACATGGGGCCGGTCATCGGGGATGACAGGGCGAGCGGCGCGAGGCCAGGAAGCCGCCTCCTGCACCAGAGACAGCTCATCAGCGTCGTCGCCGTAGTCGTCGTCGTCGCCGGGCTCATCACGCTCGGCTTCACGCCGTTTAGCGCGGGCACTGCGTCTACGCCCCCGCTCGCCTTGAAGCAGGTGTGGTTGCACTATCTCGACGACGCGCCATGCGGCGTGGCCGAAGCGTCCCCCGCCGAGGTCAGCCTCGACCAATCGTCGGTCGAGATCGGAGACCGTGAGGGATACCTCTATGCCTTCCACCTCTCCGACGGCTCGGTGCCGGCCGCATGGGCCGGCGCTCCGGCCTCGGCCTCCGTAGGCTCCGGCGAGGCTTGCGGGATCGCCGGCAACGACCAGGCAACGGCCAAGCCGGCATTGGGGACCAACGGGATTGCCGTCGCTGGGAATCCCCCCGTCGACTCAACCGCCTCGGTTGCGTCGACGCTCTACGGGAGCTTCATCTACTTCGGGGCGGGCAACGCGGCCGACCCCGGATTGGGTGGGTACTACGCCTACGGGCCCACCGGCCATCTGCTCTGGAGCAAGGCGGTGAGCAACCCCCCGACCGACCCCTTGCACGACATCGGCGTCCAAGCGTCGCCCACGCTGGTCACGACCGACGCCACCCCCTTCGTGACCGCCGGGTCCCTCGGCCAGGAGAGCTACGCATTCGACGCGTCCACTGGGAGCTCCGTGAGCGGATGGCCGTACTTCTCGGCCGACAGCGTCTTCTCAACCGCGGCCGTGGCGGACCTCTACGGCACCGGGCAGGACGAACTCGTCGTGGGCGGCGCGTCTACGGACGGAGTCGCCTACGGGCGCCACTACCAGAACGGGGGCCACCTGCGGATCCTGAGCGACGATGGCGGGCTCATCTGCTCGGCCAACACCAATGAGGAGATCGACTCCTCGCCCGCCATCGGCCCGATCCTCCCCGGGGGCGCGCTCGGGATCGCCACGGGAACCGGCAGCTACTACCCGGGGAGCGACGAGGACACGGTGAAGGTCTTCGACACGCAGTGCAACCAGGTGTGGAGCAAGACCCTCGACGGGACCACGGGCGGGAGCCCGGCGTTGGCAGACCTGAGCGGCAACGACCATCTCGACGTGGTGGAGGGCACGAGCACCGACGATCGAACCGGCTCGGTGTGGGCTCTCGACGCTTCGACGGGAGCGGTCTTGTGGAAGGTGCACGCGCTGGGCGCAGTCCTCGGCTCGGTGACCACCGCCGACCTCAGCTCAGACGGCGCGCAGGACGTAATCGTCGCCACCACCGCGGGCCTAGAGATCCTCGACGGGAAGACAGGTGACGAGCTTGTCCACGTGGATGACGGCTCGGGAGACGGCGGCGTGGCACCCGGAACGACCTTCGGCTTTCAGAACGCGCCGCTGGTGACCGACGACCCGGACGGGCTGATCGGCATCACGGTAGCCGGGTACGACGGCGTCAGCGGAAGCCCCGACCATGATGTCCAGGGCGTCGTCCAGCACTTCACGGTGCCGGGGTCGGATGGCGCGCTGGTCGCCGAGGCAGGAGGCTGGCCGCAGTTCCACCACGACTCACATCTGACCGGGTTCACCGGTACGCCCACCACCCAGCCGGCCGGATGTCGGATCCCTCCGGCCGCCCTCGACGGCTACCTGGCGGTTGCGGCCGACGGGGGCGTGTTCAGCTTCGGGAGCCAGCAGTTCTGTGGGAGTACAGGGGCCGTCCCTCTCAATGGACCGGTGGTGGGCGTCGGCATTTCGCCCGACGAAGGCGGGTACTGGCTGGCGGCGTCCGACGGCGGCGTGTTCAGCTTCGGCGTGCCCTTCTACGGGTCGGCGGTGGGTCTGCATCTGAGCAGCCGGATCATCGGCATGGCAGCCACGCCCGACGGGCGCGGCTACTGGCTGGTCGCGGGCGACGGGGGGATCTTTGCCTTTGGCGACGCGTCGTACGACGGCTCGGGCACCTCTGTCCCCAATGCGGACGTCGTGGGGATGGCTCCCTCTCCGGACGGCCAAGGGTATTGGGAGGTCACCGCCGAGGGAACGGTCTGGGCTTTCGGAGACGCCGGCTTCTTCGGCGACGCCAGTCACATGATTTTGGCCGCCCCCATTGTGGGCATCACGGCCGACCCGACCACTGGCGGATACTGGCTGGTCGCGGCAAACGGCGGCGTCTTCTCCTTCAACGCGCCGTTCCTCGGGTCCATCGGCTCGCTACCCCTGGACCGACCCGTCGTCGGCATGGTGGCGACCAACGACGGGAACGGCTACTGGCTAGTGGCGGCGGACGGAGGCGTCTTCGCATACGGCGATGCCCCCTACGACGGCTCCGAGGACGGCAAAGTCCTGAACCAGCCCGTCGTTGCCCTCGCGGGCTATTGACTGGTTGTTCTATCCGGGGATCCGTCTTTCCGAGCCCAGAGGAACTCTCGTTGACGTTCAAAGCTTGAGTAAGTCTCGTCGGCTGAGTTGTCGTCGACTCTGGTCGCCACTTCTCAAATCGCCATATCGTTGCCGGTCCCGACCACCGGAAAATCGACCAGAACGGTGGCACCAACATTGGGCGTCTCACGGCACCCGAGTTTGTAGACCGACTTCCGGTTCGGCCGGCGCCAACGCAGGAGGCTGTCACTGCGGCCCAGATGGTTGTTCCTGCGGATGCTCGCAAATCGATGCAGTACTGATCCCGTAAGCGCAATCATCTATAGCTTCACCGATACGCTGGCGAAGAGTCCGGACGCTGTCAGCGCAGAGACCACGGTCTGCTCATTGGCAGCTGTTCCCACGATTGTGATGTCGTAGGTCGTCTCACCCGACTGAGGACTGTTGCCGTCCGAGTAGGCCGAGTTCCCGTTCCCCAAGAATGGATTCAGGACGGCTGAAATCTCCATATCCGTCGAGGACGGATTCGTGACCGCCTCAATGATATGAACGGTGTTGATCCAACTCGGGAGGGCTGCTTGCGCAATGACACTCACTGCAGCGACTGGGTCAATCCATTGGGTGGAGATGCCGTAGCTGACGCCGTCGGTGTACACCGCTGCGGAAGGGCTGCCGACGAAGTCTTGGGCCGCTGTTTGGAGCACGGGGATGTCCAAGTTGCGAACCTCCAGCAGCGCACCGCTCTGTGGATCCAGGATCACTGTGGGCGGTGAGAAGTAGAAGGATGAGCTCACAGCTCCATTGGTCGGGCTGAGCGTCACCTGAGTCGCCATGGAGAAGCCGATTCCCGCCACTCCGGAATGGCTGGTCATGTCTCCGAGTGAGATCACCCCAGGAAGGAGGGCCATGGTGTTGAGCATCTCTTGACCGAACCCGGGCCACTGTCCGCTGGTTGGTCCAACGAGAAGCACCGTCAATCGAACGAAGCCGGCGACGTTGGCCGGTTCGCCCACTGCGTGCTGGTCAATCGATTGGATGCCCGTGGTGCCGTCCTGGAGTTGTGCGGCGAGGGTCTCAGGGGCGTGCGTGATGTTCGACACATCGATCGTCGCCAATGACGATCCGCCGCCGATCGAGGCCTCAACTCCGGCCGAGCATCCTGTGGCCGGCTGGTTGTTCGGTGTATCGACCAGTCCGATCGCCTGCCATGCCTGGGCGTTCACCGGGCTCGCGAAGGTGGCTGTACCCAACTGCTGCGAGGTGCAGATCGCACCCGTCGAGTTGGACCACTGCCCGATGGCAATCGGAATCGAGGCCTGCGCATTCGGGGTCGGCGTGTTGCCCACCGTGCTGACATGAGCGGAAAGGACCCCTTGCAGTTTGTACTGGTACCACTGACCCGCAAGTAACGCCGGCGCTGGCTGCACGGCGTCGGCCAGCCGGGAGATCTCTGCTGCTGCGGCCTCCGAGGTCGTGACCTTGGAGGTGGGCGCCACCTGGAGGATCAGAGCGGCAATTGCTGCCGCGGCGACCGTGACGCCAATCGTCCATCGGGCCAGGCGGCGCGACCTCCTCCGATTCCTCCGCCTGACGCTTGTGGCCGTGTCGCCTGGCTGGTCGTGCCCAACCTCGACGGATATGGCGTCTTCCAGGATCGAGCGGGCCACCAGAAGTTCCTCCGCTGGGACATCGACGGCATTCATGAAGTCGTGGACGAGATCCATTTCGGTGCTCATTGCGTGCCTTCCGTTGCGATAGACGCCCGTTCCGTCAGCGGCTCTCCTTCTAGGTATTGCCTCGAGCCGCCAAGTAGTTCTCGGAGCTGGTGCCGAGCCCGGAACAGCCGTGATCGAACTGTGCCAACGGGAATCCCGAGTGCGAGCGAAACCTCCTCGTAGGTCAACCCTGGGCCGGCGACAAGAAGCAGGACGTCAAGGTGGGCGTCGTCCAACCGAGCCAGCGCCTGCGCAATGAGCTCTTCCTGGGAGGAGAAAAAGGCCGTCGACGTCGCCTCTTCGCTGAGATCTTCGGCGATGGCGCCCCTCGCGGTGGCCGAATCTCTCGTTTTCCTTCGCCCTTCAGATCTCCAGTAATGGTGGGCGAGGTTCGTGGCGATGCCGAACAGCCACGGCCGAGCGTCCGGGCGGCTGAGGTCGTAGCTGGTCCGCGAGCGAAAAGCAGTCGCAAAGGTCTCACCAACCAGGTCCTCTGCGTCCTGTGGGCCGACTCGTTTGACGAGATACCGGTGGACGGACCCGGCGTGGCGGTGGAAGAGGGCCGCAAACGCGTGCGGTTGGAGGAGCGAGGCCTCGATCTGCTGAGAATCCGTGCCCTCAGGGGGATCACGATGGCCCATCAGTTGAGTATTTCCCGCCGTCGAATTTGGGGTTCCGCCGCTCCCGCTCGGTGGCGCCGAGGCATCGACGGAGAACTCATGGCCTCACACCCGATTGGGCACGGGGCGCTCGGCCTGGCTCCGATGGGGCAAGCCTTCGGGTCCCAGCGCTGGAGTCTCGAGGTTGCCGGTGATGGTGCGGCAATCGGGCCGGAGCTCGGAACGGTCGTTGTCGTGGTCGTCGTCGAACTCGTGGTCTCCGGGGAGGCCGGGTTGGAGGGCACATTCACACCGAACTGAGTGCCAGTAACCACCGTCACCTCCGCTCCACCGGCGACCTCAGCCGGGTCGAACGCCATGATGACCGATCCAATCATGGCCCGTACCACGGACTCGGCCGCTGCTTCGAGGCTGGGAGAGAGACGGTCACCCGTTCGGATCCAAGTTGGTGCCACCACCACCGCCGGCCGGGTAGCACCACCTTG
>DATNLP010000470.1:0-4042 GCA_035602795.1 Acidimicrobiales bacterium
GCCAAGGTGTAGAGCCGGTGGAGTGCGAGATCCTCGGCCAAGCCGATCGCCAACGCCTTGGCGTGGTAGGCGTCGAGCACGCCTCGCAGCTCGTCACGGGTGTCGAATCGCCGCGCCTCGGCGGCCCCCACCGCGCGCACTTCCTGATCGAGCGATGCGACCCGGCGGGCCAGCCGGTCAGCGCCCACATCGGTCCCGAGCTGTCGGAGCCGGCCACATTCGTGCGACACCTCCTGAAGGTCGCGCTCGAGCCGTTCCAGCGTGACCCAGGTCTCGTCGGGTACCACGATCTTCTGGGCCCATACGTCCAACTGCGCCCGACAGGTCGCGACGGCCCCGAGACTGATTTGCACCGACCGCACGGCACCGGCCAGGACCTCCCCCCGGATCTCGACGTCCTTGACGGCCTGGTCCACCGTCGCATCGAGCCGGCGTACCCGGGCCTCCAAGTCGCTGGCGTCGTCGGGTGCGAGCTCGAGCGGGTCGCTCCGGGCGATGGCCGTGGCCCGAGCGACGGCCTCCGCCGTGGCGCGAATCTCGTTGCGCAGCCCCACGCCGCCGGCAGCCGCCCGCGCCTCGAGTCCGGACAGGTCCCGAGCGAGCTCGAGCAGGCGCTCGGAGGTGCGCTCCCAGACCTCGGCGACGGCGGCGACCAGGTCGGCGACAATCTCGTAGTCGTCGGACATGGCGCGCAACGCGTCGTCGATGGACAGCTGTGCGGCGGCTACCGGCCCGGTCAGGCTCGGGCGGGCGCCCCCGGGAGAGCTCGGCAGATCGACGCACGCGCCCACGAGCAGCTGGTCGAGTTGCTCCAGGACACCCTGGGGCACGGAGCGTCGCTGGCCTCGTACCTCCGTTACGCGCGCCAGCAACCCCGCCAACGCGATCTGGCCCGCCCACAGGTCGGCGTAACGCCTCGAGGCATCGGACCACCTGGCGGCGGTCACGCCCTCGAGCGAGGTGGACGCTTCGAGCAGCTGCCGGGTCACGTCGGCATCGAGCGCGACCAGGCGCTCGGTCGTGCGGTCGAGGACCGACCGGAACCCCTCGATGCGCTCGTCGACCTCGGCCACCGTGAGTCTGGTCATCACGGTCACCGGTACGTCGCTAACGGGGGCGTGGGCGCCGGCGTACCCGTGTAGGGCGCCAGGTATCGGTTGTAGACGTTGGCCCAGGTGCCGTTCTCCCTGACCTCGGCCAGCACACCGTTGACGAACGACGTGAAGTCGGTATGGCTCTTGCTGATGGCCATCCCGTAGGGCTCACTGCTGAACGGGACGTTGACCAATCTCGCGTTGGGATCCTGGGCGGCCAGACCCACCAGGATGGCGTCGTCCGTACTGATGGCGTCCACCTGTCCCTGCTCGAGCATCACCAGGCAGTCCGTTTCGTCGTTCACCGCCCACAACTGGATGTGCTCCTTCAGGGCGGCCAGGTTCTGCAGTGAAGTCGAGCCCGCCGGCGCACAGACGCGCTTGCCGCGGAGGTCCTGGGGACCCGTGATGGTCGAGTTGTCCGGTACGAGGATCTCCTGGTGGGCCTCGTAGTAGACGGACGAGAAGTCGACCTTCTCCTCGCGGGCGCAATTGATGGTCATCGTCTCAGCCACGATGTCCACCTCGCCGTCCTGCACGGCCTGCATGCGGTCCGCGTTCGGCACGATGACGTAGCGGATGTACTTCGGATCAGACGAGCCGAAGATGGCCTGGCTGACCTGCTGCAGCATGGCGATGTCGAAGCCCGAAAGCGTCCCCGTCACCGGGTCGCGGTAGCCCCACAGATAGGTGTTGTCGTCGACGCCGACCCTGAGATAGCCGCGGGCTTGGATCTGGGCCATGTAGGAGCCCGTCGGCATGTCGCCGGGGCTGGGCATGGTCGCCGGCGGCGCCAGGCTGGCGGTGGCGTTGCACGACTGCGTGGCGGAGGGTGGCGACGACTGGACGATCTCGGCTCCTTTGGGCAACACCACCAAGGGCTTCGCCGGCGTCGTGCTGATGGTGGACGTCGTCCCGCACGCGCCCAGCAGGACCGCCGCCACGACGACGGCCAGGACTCGACAGACTCGCCGGCTCGTGCGGTCTGGCGCGCTCATCGGTACTCCGCGATGCGTGGCTGCAGGCCGAGCAACACGAGCGCCACGACGAGGATCGTCCCGACCGCCAGCGCCCAGACCAGCCCGTCGAGGTCCGACGACGCCTTCGACGTCCCGCTGTCGAACGTCGACTGGGAACCGTTGATGTCGTTGGCCAGCGCGCCGTTCAGATCGGCGGAGACGGCCGGGAGGTCCCGGGAGTCCGTGCCCGAGGCCAGGGTGACCGCATCCGACAGGTCCCCGGACTCGTCGTCCTGGCGGATCTGCCTGTGGATGGTCTCGTAGGCAGCCAGATCCGTTCGGGCCCGCGCCAGCTGGCCGGTCAAGAAGGAGTCGGAGGCGCCGTTGACGACGTACGAAGAGCTGAGCAGCTTGCGCAAGGCGCCGTCGGTCGAGTTGTAGTCCTGTTGATACGTCGGGTCGGCGTCACGCGTCAGCAGCGTCAGTTCGTCGTCGGCCCGGGCTCGCAGCGCGAGGATCCGCGCCTCGGTGAAGGTCGAGACCGGCTTGGACCCGTTGGCCTGCGCCGTGCTGACCCCCATGTTCTGGTTGTTGAGCGCGATCACGGACCAGACGCCGAGGACGGCGACGACGGCGGTCGCCGCAGCGAGGGCGAGGTTCCAGGTCCGGTGGAACCGGCGGATGAGCCAACGCTGGACCAGGAACAGGACCACCAGCAGCGCGCATAGCGCCAACCCGGCCCCCCAGGGCAGCCAGGGGGACACGGCGCCGTTCTGATCGCCGGCCAGACGGGTGACCTCGGTCCCGTAAACCTGGGCCGCCGCCGGCAGGATCCCCGTCCGCATCAGGTTGTTCGCCTCGGCGAGGTATGCGGCCGCCAAGGGATAAAGCGCCTGCTGCTCGTTGAAGTTCGCCTCCTGGATGATCCCGGCATACACGGGAAGGTCCGTCGACAGGGTGCGGATGCCGGCGGCGACGGCTGGGTCCGAACCCGCCACCTGCGCCGCCGTGGCGACGTCCGCCGACGCGGTCGCCAGGTCGCTCTGGTAGCGGTGCTGGAGGGAGATCGGCTCGAGCCGCCCCTTGAGGAACGATGCGGCGGCGGTCGTGTCCGCGTCGGACAGCGAGGTGTCGATGGCCTGCGCGGTCACCATGAGCGGCTCGGCGGTCTGCCACGAGGCGGACGTCGCCGATTGCCGCTGCGTCACCGTCAGGGCCGAGAACAGCCCACCGACGAGAGCGAGGAGGATGAGCGAACCCCCGGCCAACCTGAGCGTGCTCGGGGTCGAGCGCCCTGTCACGGACGCGCGGCGAGCGTGCCGCGCGGTCGCCGCGGGCGGCGCTGCCGTGACCGTCACCTGAAGCCCTCCCTCGCGACCGCCGAAACGGACTCTCGCGTCGAACCGTGAGCCGGTCGACGTCCCTCCCTCAGTGCGCCGCACGATACTGCAGGCTCCGAAGACATCGGGTGCACTGTCTGTGCCTTCTGGTGGCCCACAGCGCACACCGTACGGAGCCGCGGTCAGCGCCCGGTAAAGCCGCCCGTGCAATATTCCCGCGTCCAAGTCGCATGCATGGGCGCACAAACCGCGTTTACTCCTCCGTGACCCGCGGTCTGTACAACGGATACAGCCGGATCTACCGGGAGGGAGAAATCAATGGACACCATCAGCACCACTCGAGTCGAGAAGGACCCGACGAATATCCGAGTCCTGCCGGACCACTCCGTTGTCGGGCTCAGCGAGATCTTGTCGCTCCGGGTTGGCTGCTGGGAGCCGCCGCTCCACATCGTCCTTACCGACGGCACGCCGCACGCGGCCTAGGGCCTACCGCCTTTACCTCGCCCTGACCCGCGATTCGTACCGTCTCGGCACTCCGCTCCGCGACAGCGTCGTTGCGGAGCGGAGTAACCGGTGAGAGAGATGGCCGCGTTGGCGGGCTCTCCGAACCGATCAGCAAGTCCGCTCCGATCGGAGGGGCCGTGATCCA
>DATNLP010000497.1:0-5513 GCA_035602795.1 Acidimicrobiales bacterium
CAGCTGCCAGACGCACTCACACACTTGGGCAATCGCCTGAGCCGGGATGGCCTCGCCGAAGCAGGACAGTCCGCCGGAGGGATTCACGGGCACCCGGCCCCCGAGGGTCGTGGCACCGTCGCGCAGCAGCTTCTCCGCCTCGCCCTCACCGCACAACCCGATGTCTTCGTACCAGTCGAGCTCGAGCGCGGACGACAGGTCGTAGACCTCGGCCAGGTGCACGTCCTCGGGCCCGATGCCGGCCTCGGCGTAGGCGGCCGCCGCGATGGAGGGTCGGAAGCCCCCGGCGGTCTCGGACCCGGCGCTGTCGAACGCGGCGGCCGAGTCGGTCGCGAAGTTCGGCATCTCAATGACGGTGTTGGGGAACGTCGGCGTCACGGTCGACACGGCGTCGATGGTCACCAACGGCGACGCGCCGCCGGCGTGGCGGCGGGCGAACTCCATGCTCGACAGGACGAGCGCGGCCCCCCCGTCCGACGTGGCGCAGATCTCCAACAACCGCAGCGGGTCGGCCACCATGGGCGACCCCAGGACCTCGTCGACCGTCACTTCCTTGCGGTAGCGCGCGTACGGGTTGGCCAGGCCGTGGCGCGCGTTCTTCACCTTCACCTGTGCGAAGTCCTCTTCGCTGGCGCCGAAGCGGTCCACGCGGCGGCGCGCGTAGAGCGCGAAGTAGGTCGGGTTGGTGGCGCCCATGAGGTGGAAGCGCAACCAATCGGGGTCGTCCTTGCGCTCGCCGCCCACCGGGGCGAAGAAGCCCTTGGGCGTGGTGTCGGCGCCGACCACGAGCGCCACGTCGCACAGCCCGGCCAGAATCTGCGCCCGCGCGTTGGCGATGGCCACCGCGCCCGACGCGCAGGCGGCGTAGACGCTCGAGACCCGCGCCCCGGTCCATCCCAACGCCTGGGCGAAGGTGGCGCCCGACACGAAACCGGGATACCCGTTGCGGATGGTGTCGGCACCGGAGACGAACTGCATGTCCCGCCAGCCCAGTCCGGCGTCCGCCAGCGCGTCGCGGGCGGCGGCCAGGCCGTACTCCACGAACGGCCGGCCCCACTTGCCCCACTCGTGCATGCCCGCCCCTAGGACGGCCACCTTCTTGTTCTCGTTGCCGGACACGGTCACGTCAACCTTCCTGGCCGGAGCCGAGCGGGCGCCACTTCCAGACCAGGTAGTCGGTGCCGTCCTCCGAGTAGAGGGTCTCGACCACCAGCTCGACCTCGTCGCCCACCAGCAGGTCGTCGACGGTTACCCCGCCCACCACCTGGCCCATGACGACGAGCTTCTCGGCGGCCAGTTCCACCGCGGCCAGGCAGAAGGGCACGTAGGGGTCGGCCGCCACGTACGGCGCCGGCGGCTGGTAGCGGGCGTCGGTGTAGGACCAGATGCGGCCCCGGCGCGACAGCTCCACCGGGGCGAACGACGTCGACGCGCAGTCGGGGTTGCGGCAGTACTGCGACTCCGCCGGGAAGGCGAAGGTGCCGCAACCCTCGCACCGCGTCCCCATCAGCGCCGGCGGCGCCCCGTCGTCGCCCGTGGTGAACCAACCCTCGACCGCCGGGACGCGCGCCCGCACCGCACCGGCCTCCCCCATCAACCCAGCCGCTCGATGATGGTGGCGTTCGCCTGCCCGCCGCCCTCGCACATGGTCTGGAGGCCGTAGCGCCCGCCCGTGCGTTCCAGCTCGTTCAGCAGCGTGGCCATCAACCGCGCCCCCGAGCAGCCGGTGGGGTGGCCGATGGCGATGGCGCCCCCGTTCACGTTGACCTTGTCCATGTCCGGGCGGTACTCGCGCTCCCAGGCCAGCACGACCGACGCGAAGGCCTCGTTGATCTCGACCAGGTCGATGTCCTCGAGCTTCAACTTGGCCTTGGCCAGCACCAGCTCGGTGGCCGGGATGACCGCCGTCAGCATGATCTGGGGGTCGTTGGCGGCCACCGCGAAGGTGTGGAAGCGCGCCCGCGGCACCAGCCCCAGCGAGGTGGCCCGCTCCTCGCTCATGATCAGCACGGCCGCCGCCCCGTCCGAAATCTGCGATGAGGTCCCCGCCGTCACCGTCCCCGTCTCGGAGAACGCCGGCTTCAGTCCGGCCAATTTCTCGAGCGAGGTGTCCCGGCGCACCCCCTCGTCGGTCTCGAGCAGGCCGCTCACCTCGGACGCCCCCGGCATGTCGGGGTGCACCCGCGCCTCGAGCGGCACGATCTCGTTGGCGAAGCGCCCCTCGTCGGTGGCCCGGGCCGCCCGCTGGTGCGAACGCAGGCCGAACTCGTCCATCTCCTGGCGGCCGATCTTCCAGCGGCGGGCGATCTCCTCGGCGCACTCGCCCTGGTGGATGAGCTCGAAGCGCTCGAGATACAGCGGCCCGTAGGCCTCGCCCGGCCCGGGCTCGGTGGTCGAGCCGATGGGCACCCGGCTCATCGATTCCACGCCGCCCCCGATGGCCACGTCCATGGCGCCGGACATGACCGCCTGGGCGGCGAAGTGGATGGCCTGCTGGGCCGAGCCGCACTGGCGGTCGACGGTGGTGCCCGGGACCGACTCGGGGAACCCGGCCGCCAGCGCCGCGTTGCGGGCGATGTTCATCGCCTGCTCGCCCACGGTCATGGTGCAGCCCATCACCACGTCCTCCACCAGAGCGGGGTCGAGGTCGTTGCGCGCCAGCAGCGCGGCCAGGGGCTGTGCGGCCAGGTCGGTGGCATGCCACCCGGACAGGCGCCCACCCCGGCGTCCAACCGGGGTACGGACGGCGTCGACGATCACGGCGTTCGGCATAGGAAGGCCAAGTCTGACGCCGAATCAGATCCGGTGCCAGACGCGACGCGAGGCCCCGAACCCGGCGCCGATGGGCCAACATGGGGGTGTATGAGGGGACGGGTCAGGGGCGGGCTGTTCGGTGCGTTCGCCCTGGCCGTGCTCGTGGTTGGCACCTCCTCTTGCGGTGCCTCCACGTCCATGACCGCAACCCCGCGAACAACCGGGCCGGTCTCGGCCGCGGTGCGAGCCCGCGAGCGGGCGGGCGACCCGCCGGCCCCGACCCTCAAGGCGGGGCAGCAGGCCACCGTCACCTACTGCAACCACCAGCAGGCCCACATCACCGAGCCCGCCGTCCTGCACGGGCCGACGCCGGCCGTCATCTACGTCCACGGGGGCGGCTGGGTGGGCGGGAACCTCAACTCGGGTGGCTTCCTCATCAGCACCATCGGCCCTGCCCTGGCCGCCAACGGCTTCGTCGTCGTCAGCATCGACTACCGCCTGGGGCCCGGCGATCACTGGCCGGACCAGATCGACGACGTCAAGTGCGCCGTGCGCTACCTGCGGGCCAACGCCCGCCGGCTCCACATCTACCCCTCCGAGATCGGCGCCTGGGGCGAGAGCGCCGGCGGCCACCTGGTGGCGCTGACCGGCACCACAGGCCGCTCGGACGGGTGGGACGTCGGCCCCTACGCCGGCGTGTCCAGCCGGATCCAGGCCGTGGTGGACATGGCGGGCCCCAGCGACCTGTTGACCATGGGCAACCAGGGCGATGCCGTGTTGGTCGCCGAGGAGTTCGACCGCCTGCTCGGGAACATTCCCGAGCACAACCTGGGCGCCGATCTGCGCGCGGACAGTCCGGTCACCTACATCAAGCACGGTGACCCGCCGTTCCTGATCCTGCAGTCGACCAACGACACGGTGGTCTACCCCCAGCAGGCCGAGGAGCTGGCCTGGGACCTCGCAGTCAACCACGTGCCCTACACGCTGGTCATGGACAACGGGGGCGGCCACGAATTCGACGACCCGGGCGCCGTGCCCGACGAAGCCCAGATCACCAGCCTGGTCGTGCAGTTCTTCGTGAAGACCCTCGTCTTCCAGTCCACGGTCGGCTTGAACGGCTGACGCCCAGGCGCCACCGGCAGCCGACCTTGGCAACGCCGAGCCGGCTGTGCCAGATTCGCTGCGCCCTATGGATCTGACCCCGGTGGACCCGAGATGGACCTGACCTTCAGCGCCGAGCAGGAGGCGTTCCGTGCCGAGGCCCACGCCTGGCTGGCGGCGCACGTCCCCGCCGATCCTCTTCCGTCCTTCGACACCCCGGCCGGCTTCGAGGCCCACCGGGCCTGGGAGCGCACCCTGTTCGACGACCGCTGGTCGGTGGTCAGCTGGCCCGTCGAGTACGGCGGGCGCGACGTCGGCCTGTTCGACTGGCTGGTGTTCGAGGAGGAGTACTACCGGGCCCGGGCGCCGGGGCGGGTGAGCCAGAACGGCATCTTCCTGCTCGGCCCCACCATGCTCGAGTACGGCACAGAGGCCCAGAAGGCGCGTTATCTCCCACCCATGGCGGCCGGCGAAGAAATCTGGTGCCAGGGCTGGTCCGAGCCCGATGCCGGCAGCGACCTGGCCGGCATCCGCTCGCGTGCCGCGCGGAACGCGGCGGGCGACGGCTGGATCCTCAACGGCCAGAAGACCTGGGCCAGCCGCGGCGCGTTCGCCGACTGGTGCTTCGGCATCTTCCGCACCGACCCCGAGACCGAGCGCCACCGTGGCCTGACCTACTTCCTCGTCGCCCTGGGCTCGCCCGGCGTCACCGTCCGCCCCATCCCCCAGGTCGACGGCGAGACGGGCTTCGCCGAGATCTTCTTCGACAACGTCGAGGTGCCCGAGGACCAGGTCCTCGGCGAGGTCGGTGCCGGCTGGTCCGTCGCCATGGCCACCGCCGGCTCCGAGCGCGGCCTCTCGCTGCGGAGTCCGGCGCGCTACACCGAGGCAGCCGACCGCCTCGTCCGGCTCTACGCGTCGCGCGGCGGACCACCCGCCTCCACCGACGCCGTGGCGCGGGCGCACATGCACGCCGAGGCCTACCGGCTGCACACCTATTGGACCGCCACCAAGGTGGCCCGCGGCCACGCCGTCGGCCCCGAGGCCAGCGCCAACAAGATCTTCTGGTCCGAGACCGACGTCGACATCCACACGGCCGCCCTCGACCTCCTCGGTCCCGAGGCGGAGCTGCTGACGTCCGGCGGACCCGGCGAATGGCTCGACAGCTACCTCTTCTCGTTGGCCGGGACCATCTACGCCGGCACCAACGAAATTCAGCGCAATGTGGTGGCCGAGCGCCTGCTCGGCCTGCCCCGCTGAAGGGCGACGGAGGCCGGCCGTGGACTTCGCCTTTTCCGAGCAGCAGGACGAGCTGCGCCACGGCGTGCGCACCGTGCTGGACGCGGAGTGCTCGCCGGACGCCCTGCGCGCCTTCGAGTTGGCCGACGAGGCGGCCCGCGCCGAGTTGACGAGCAACCGCTGGGCCGTCCTCGCCGAGCTGGGTGCGCCGGCGCTCGTGGTCCCCGAAGCGGCCGGCGGACTCGGATTGGACGACGTGGACCTGGTCGGCGTCCTCGAAGAGGCAGGGCGGGCGTGCCTGCCCGAACCGCTGCTCGAGACGGCCGCACTCGCCGCCCCCACGCTCGCCGCGCTGCTCCCGGACGCCGCCGCGGCGGCCGCGCTCACTGCGCTCGTCGAGGACGACGCCATCGTCGCCG
>DATNLP010000507.1:0-2611 GCA_035602795.1 Acidimicrobiales bacterium
TCGACACAGCCGCCCGCCTCGACGACGCCGTCGACGGAGCCGCCAACCACGACTCCGACGACGAGGCCGCCCACGACCACCCCCACGACGCAGCCTCCGGCCACGACCACGACGCAGCCGCCGACCTCGAGCAGCTCGTCATCCGGTGGTGAGATGGCGGCGCCATCGGGTTACACGTCGAGCCAGATGACCTTCGACGACGCCTTCTCGGGCTCGTCGCTCAACAGTTCGAACTGGAACTCCGAGCTCGCTCCGGGATCCAACTGGAACGACGAGGACATGCCCAGCGGCGATTCGTCGGCCGGGTCCAACCAGGCGGCCTACTGGGCACCGTCACAGGTCACCGTCAACAACGGCCTGACCCTGACGGCCCGCCAGACCACCTCGTCGGACGCCGGCTACAGCAAGTTCAAGTGGGTCTCGGGTGTCATCACCTCGAAGTTCACCTTGCCGACGACCGGCTGGTACGTCCAGATCCGCGCCCAGATGCCCGACACCTCCGACGGCATGTGGCCGGCGCTGTGGTTCCTGCCGTCGAACTCGGCCCAGGAGTTCGACGGGTTCGAGGGTGGCTGGACCGGCAACGCCAACGAGCAGGGCCACTCCGACCTCTTCCTCGGCTCGGGCCAGCAGCAGGACGTGTGGTCCACCGGCGGCACCGAGATCACCTCGGGCTACAACACCTACGGGTTCCAGTACACCCCCGGTAAGTCGGTCACCGTCTACTTCAACGGCAAGCAGGTGGACCAGGTCAGCAGCAGCAGCGTCTCGTCCGAGGCCTACTACATGCTCATCGAGCTGCAGGTCGCCTCGTCGGCCACGTCGGGCTGGCACACGGCCCTGTCGTCCAGCACGCCGAGCCCGTCCAACATGAACATCTCCGAGGTCCAGGTCTACTCGTAGGCCCTCTCGGTCGGGCACCCGCAGCGGTGAGGCCGCCCCACCGGTTCAACTCCCCGAGTTGGCCGGCGGCGCCTCACCGCTGTTGGCGTTCGGGGCCGACGCCTGAGCCGGCGCCGGCGAGTCGACGGCGGGGACCGGTGCCGCGGGTGCCGCGGCCAACAGCGAGGCCTGTCGCGGCCGCACCTGCGGCCCCTCGCCGCGACATGGGTCCGGGCGACGGGCTCGGTGGACGTGCTCGAATTCGACCACGGTCTCGTGATCCCGGTCGACGGGACGGTCGACGAGCCCAATCGCTCGGCGCCACCGAGCGCGTGGCGGCCTTCTCCCGGTTGATCCGCTTCGATGGCGGAGGCCTCGGGCTCTCCGTCCGCTGCCGGCAGGCCGCCCGCCCTCCATTGAGGCGTGGGCGGACGACGCGCTGGCCGTGCTCGCCGCCGCCGGGGGCGAGCACGGCCTGATGCCGGTCGAATACGGGCGGGCCGCCATACCGAGACGAGCGTGCCGCGTCGGGCCACTCGGTGGTCACTCCATGTCGTCGCCGGGCGCGAGCCACGGATTTCAAGCAACCCAAAAGCAGCCTTAAATCGCCCTAAACCGCACAGCCGGGGATGCGGCCGAGGAGTCCTCCAGCAACGTTTCGACAAGAAATGACCGTAAGACCGGCCGACGACCCTCGTTGCCCTTTGTGGAGAGACTCTCCCGGCAAAGAGGGGCCGGGAGGAACGGAACAGGGGGATTTATCGTGAAACCCGCAGGTCCTTTCACGTCCGCGTCCAGAACGCGCAAACTGCCAATACTCGCTCTGGCGCTTATCGCACTCGCCTACTGCTCGATAGCCATCGTGACGTCGGCACTCACGACCCGCGGTCCGCATTCGGCGGGTGCCAACTCGGTGCCGGGCGAATGGCTGGTGGACTCCAACGGCGGAGTCTTCAGCGTCGGTGGTGCGCCCTTCTACGGCTCGGCCAGCGGCCAGTCGCTGGCGTCGCCCGTCGTCGGCATCGCCCCCACCCCCGGTGGCGGTGGCTACTGGGAGGACGCGTCGGACGGGGGCATCTTCAACTACGGCGACGCACCCTTCTACGGCTCCATGGGGGGCCGGGCACTCAACGCGCCCATCGTCGGCATGGCGACCACCCCCGACGGCAAGGGCTACTGGGAGGTGGCGTCGGACGGCGGCATCTTCTCCTTCGGTGACGCCAACTTCTACGGCTCGACGGGAAGCCTGCACCTCAACGCGCCCATCGTCGGCATGGAATCCACCTCTGACGGCAAGGGCTACTGGTTGGTGGCCGGCGACGGCGGCATCTTCAACTACGGCGACGCCGGTTTCTTCGGTTCCACCGGAGGCATCCATCTCAACCAGCCCGTGGTCGGCATGGCGACGACCCCCGGCGGCGGCGGCTACTGGATGGCGGCTCGCGACGGGGGCATCTTCTCCTTCGGCAACGCCGGCTTCTTCGGCGCCACCCCCGCGCTGGACCTGGCCCCGGTCTCGGCCATCACGGCCACCCCGGACGGGAATGGTTACTGGGAAGCGGCCACCGACGGAGCGGTCTACCCCCATGGCGACGCCGCTTCGTTCGGCGCCAATGGCATGTCGCTCGCCCAGCCCGTCGTCGGTGCCGCGCTGTCGGTCCTGAGCTCAGGCTCCGGCTCAGCCTCACCACAGGGTCAGATGGCAGCGCCAGCGGGTTACACGGCGAGC
>DATNLP010000515.1:0-8943 GCA_035602795.1 Acidimicrobiales bacterium
TCCTCGACGCTGTGTTCCTGCCCGCCTTCAGCCCCGCCGCGCCCGACGACGCCACGACCCCGCGGGCCCCACAGACCGACGCCGCCGTCCTCGACCTCCCCTCGGGCGAGCGCCTGGCCTTCAGCACCGACTCCTACGTCGTGACGCCGCTGCGCTTCCCGGGCGGCTCGGTCGGCCACCTGGCCGTGCACGGCACCATCAACGACCTGGCCATGATGGGCGCCAGGCCCGTCGGCCTCTCGGCCGCCTTCGTGCTCGAGGAGGGCCTGTCCATCGACACCCTGCGCGAGGTCGTGGCCGACATGGCCGAGGCCGCCGCCGCCGCCGGCGTCCCCGTCGTCACCGGCGACACCAAGGTGGTCGACCGGGGTGCGGCGGACGGCCTGTACATCTCGACGGCCGGCGTCGGCGTCATCCCGACCGGGCGCGCGCTCGCCGCCGCCGCCGTGGAGGTCGGCGACGTCGTCCTGGTGTCCGGCACCATCGGCGACCACGGCACGGCGGTCATGCTGGCCCGGGGCGACCTGGCGCTCGAGGCCGACATCAGCTCGGACACGGCGCCGCTGCACACGCTGGTCGAGGACCTGCTGGCCGCGGCGCCCCACACCCGTTGGTTGCGCGACGCCACCCGGGGCGGCGTCGGGACCGTCTGCAACGAGCTGGCCCGCGACGCCGACCTCACCGTGGTGCTCGAGGAGACCGCCCTCCCCGTCCGGCCCGAGGTGGCGGCCGCCTGCGAGCTGCTCGGCATCGACCCGCTCTACGTGGCCAACGAGGGGAAGCTGGTGGCCATCGTCGCGCCGGACGAGGCCGACGCCGCGCTCGCCGCGCTGCAGGCACACCCGACCGGCGCCGGCGCCGTCCGCATCGGCACCATCCACGACGACCCGCCGGGCATCGTCGTGCTGCGCACGGCCATGGGTGGCACCCGGATCGTCGACATGCTCGTCGGGGACCCGCTCCCGCGCATCTGCTGACGCGGGCGCGTCCCGCCTCGACCCACGACTACACCGGTGGCAGCCCCACCGCCTGACGGACCATCGTGACGTCGGCTTCGTAGAGGCGGGCGTCCTGCGGATCGAAGGCCTCTCGATAGGCGCTGTCCGAGAGTTGCAGACCCTGTGACCGCCACGCGCCGAGCTTCTCCTCCAGACGGGTGTTCTCCGCCGCGAAGCTGACGAGATACCGGTTCTGGCCCGGCGGGAGCGACAACGTGAGGATCATCCGGTTGCCGACCCGCAGCGCGCGGATGTAGGCGGTGACGATGGTGCGCCGTTGGCCCGGGCTCAAGCTGCTCCACTGCGTCAACGCCTCCGAGAACTGGTTCGCCGCGGCGTCGACCACGTTCGCTCCGTGCAGGTACTGCAACGCCTCCCCTTGCGGGTAGGCCAGCGAGAAGCTGTCGTCGGACTCCGGGGTGGGCACCTGGAAGATCCCGTTGGGCGAGGCCAGCACGATGCCGTCGGATCGCCCCAGCGTCGGGATGGCGCCGTTGACCCGTAGGTCGCTCAGCGTGACCGGCGTGGTGGTCGGATAGGGAAGGTCGGCCCCCGACGCCAGGCCGGCCGAGGGATCCTCCTGCAGCCACTCCCCCAGGGTGAACCGCTCGTGCTCGGAGTGGGGGATGGTGACGGCGTACGCGGTCCCGTCCGTCGTGTCCCTTATGCGCAACGTCCAACCGCGGGAGCCGAGCGTCATGCTGGCCGCCACCGCGTCACCGCACGCGATGTCGGCGAAGTCCTGCGGGTGGAACTGGTGCTGCGTGTCGCTCCAGAAGAGGGCGCACCAATTCCGGTGTCCGGCCGCGTCGTAGGCCGTCTCCGTGGCGCCCACCTGAATGAAGGGGCCGGACCCCGCGTCCTGCAGCCCGATCCAGGTCGACGCCGTGGCGAACGGCCGGTCGGTCGACGGCGTCGGCACCTGCCAGTCGGCGCTGATCTGTGCGATGTGCGCTCCTTGCCAGTGGTAGCCGCCGAAGCCGATCGGCGGGTAGTAGCCGCTGCCGATGCTCGAAGGGTGCGCCGCCGGCGGGGCGCCCAGGGGCCCCGCCTGGCCCGCCAGGGCCGCCGCCGTGACCAGCAGCACCAGGCCGGCCACGGCCAGCCACGGGTAGAACGACCGCGCCTCAACCGTCATTGGGGCATATGTCGGAACGACGGGCCCCAGGACTTAGTAGGGGCTCAGCCCGGCGTGAGGACCCGGCTCACCACTGCGTCGACCGGGCCAGCGTCCGCTCCAGGATCCCGAGCGTCGCCCGCAGCGCCAGCTCCGAGATCACCGGGAAGATCTTCGCTTCCTTCCACTGCGGGTCGATGCCCGACCAGTCGTAGTAGGAGGTGACCAGCGTCCCTCCGCCCTCGGCCGGCTCGAGCGTGTAGCCGTAGACGTGCCCGATCTGCGGGCGGATCTGCCCTTCAATCGTCCAGGCGATTTCGCGGTCTTTCACGAACGTCGTGATCTTCACCGTCACGTCGTACTTGCCCATGGGGTAGTCGTTGAGCGACTCGCGGTCCATGTGGATGACGAACGTGTCGCCCACCTTCGTCGCCGGCTCGCCGGTGGCGTCCTGCAACATGCCCGAGCTGTCGATGGTGACGTGCCCCTGCGGGTCGCTCAAGAGGGCGAAGATCCGCCCCGGCTCGGCCGGGATAGGCCGCGCAATTTCGATCCGTTCCGTGGATGCTGTCTCTTCGGTCATGACCGCATCTTGGCACCGGACCGTTCCCGGCGGCGCCTCAGCGGTCCGCGGGGCCCGCCGTCGCCACCAGGACCTCGGTCTGCGCCGGCGGCTCCACCTCGGGCGCCACGGGACGGTCGGGCCGTGGCCCGCGGGTGAGCGAGGCGGCGGCGGCGAGGAAGGCCAGGCCGGCGGACACGGCGAAGACGATGGTCAGGCCGTCGCTGAACGGCGCCGAAATCAGATGGGGAAAGTACGCCCGTCCCGTCAGGGTCTGCTGCGCCTTGGCGGGCAGCGAGCCCAGCACGCCGCCCATGGCGAGGAGGTGCCCGAGCGGGTTGACCCCGAGCACCGCCGCGAAGAGCGACGACACCGGGGGCAGGGTGGCGATGTGGTGCGCCACGTCGTGGGGCACGCCCTGGCGTACCAGGCCGCTCGCCAGCGACTTGGGCAGCGTGCTGGCCAGCCCGGTGATCATCAGCGAGAAGAAGACGCCGATGGACAGGGCCGTGCCCGAGTTCTGGAAGGTGGCGCGCATGCCCGAGGCGGCGCCGCGCTGCTCGGCCGGGACGCTGCTCATCATCGACGACGTGTTGGGCGCGCTGAACATGCCGATGCCGATGCCGTTGATGGCGATGAGGATGGCGAAGTCGGCGTAGTCGAAGTTCACCGGCAGCAGCAGGAGGCCGATGAAGCTGCAGCCGTAGATCACCATGCCCGCCGTGGCGAATCCCCTGGCGCCGTAGCGGTCCGACAGGTGGCCCGAGAGCGGGCCCGACACCAGGAAGCCCGCCGTCAGCGGGAGCAGGAAGATGCCGGCCCACAGTGGCGTGGAGCTGTAGTTGTAGCCGTGCAGCGGCAGCCATATCCCCTGCAGCCAGATGACGAGCATGAACTGCAGCCCGCCTTGGCCCAGGCGGGCCGCGAACCCGGCCACGTTCCCCGCCGCGAAGGCGCGGATCTTGAACAGGCCCAGGTGGAACATGGGCTCGGCCACCTTCGTCTCGATCACGGCGAAGGCCACGAGCAAGACGACGCCGCCGATCAGCAGCGCCAGCACCTCCGGGCTGGTCCAGCCCATGGCATGGCCGTGGTAGGGCTGAATGCCGATCGTGATGGCGATCAGCAGCGAACCCAGGCCGACGGCGAAGGTGATGTTGCCCCACCAGTCCATGCGACCGCGCGACCGCGTCCCCACCTCGCGCAGGCGGTGGTACGCCCACAGGGTGCCGAAGACGCCGACGGGCACGTTGACCCAGAACACGGCGCGCCAGTCCCAGGCCGCCAGCAGCCCGCCGGCGACCAGCCCGATGAACTGGCCGGACAGCCCCGCCACCTGGTTGATGCCGAGTGCGAGGCCGCGCTGTTCCATGGGGAAGGCGTCGGTCAGGATGGCCGCCGAGTTCGCCATCAGCATGGACCCGCCGATGGCCTGGACGAAGCGCCAGCCGATGAGCCACGTGGCCGCCGTGCTGCCGAGGAACGGGTCGATGGAGAGCAGGACGGACGCCACTGTGAACACGGCGAAGCCGGCGTTGTAGATGCGGACCCGGCCGTGCATGTCGCCCAGCCGGCCCAGGCTGACCACGAACACCGCCTGCACCAGGCGGTAGCCCATGATCATCCACAGCAGGAAGGCGATGTTGCCCGACGCCAGCGGATCGAGGTGGATGCCCCGGAAGATGGCGGGCAGGGCGATGATGACGATGGAGCCGTCGAGGACCGCCATGAAGGTGGCGGCGGTCGTGTTGGCCAGCGCCACCCACTTGTAATTGTCGTCGACGGCGACCGGCCCGGCGGTGTCGGCGCTCCCGCCGGCCCGGAGGCGCCGCGCCATCAGAGGCTCTGGGCCAGCCGCTCGATGAGCGGCGCCGCAACCAGCAGCTGTGCCAGCTCGGCCCGGGTGAAACCGTCGGCCAGGGCGTGCGACAGCAGTTCGTTACGGGCCTGGCGCCGGCGCCGCAGGAGCTCCTGCCCCTCGTCGGTCAGCGACATGATGAGGCGCCGCCCGTCGTCGGGGTCGGGCGCACGGCGGACCAGCCCGCGCTCCTCCAGCGCGCCGAGCGTCGCCCCCATCGACTGCGGACTGATCCGCTCGAGCCGGGCCAGCTCGGCCGCCGTCGTCGGTCCGACGCGATCGATGCGGGCCAGCGCCGAGGTCTCCGACGAGGTCAGGTCGCCCTCGACCGCCTGGGTCTGGCGCAGCCGCTGCACGAGCAGCCGGACGCTCGACTGGAGCGCCCCGGCGACGTCGTCGACCACCGGGTCCTCGGCCATATCATCAGTCTAGACTGATAAGTCTGGCCTTACCAAAGGTGTCCGAGGGAGCCCGCCAGCCCCTAGGCGTCGCCCTCGCGCACGAGCGACGCGTCGAGCCCGAGCAGCTCCACCGTCGTCGAGCCCGCGCGCAACGCCTCGAAGAACCCCGCCTCCTTCGCCTCGCGGGCTCGCCCGGCGGCCAGGACGGCGTCGAGCGACGCGCCGGGCACGAAGGCCACGCCATCGACGTCGGCCACCACCCAGTCCTCCGCCGACACGAGCACCCCGCCCACGCGGACGGGCATCCCCACGGTGCCCGGCTTGTCCTTGGTGGCGCCGGTCAGCGCCACGGTCGAGGAGAACACGGGGAAGCGATGCGACTCCAGGGCGCCCACGTCGCGCACGCCGCCGTCGAGCACCAGACCGGCCAGGCCCGCCGCCTCGGCCGCCGTCGTCAGCACCTCGCCCCAATAGCCGCGGTCGGCCACCTGGCCGACGTCGACCACGAGCACGCTGCCCCGGGGCGCCCTCGTGACCGCCACGTGCACGGCCAGGTTGTCGCCGGGCGCGCAGCCCACCGGGTAGGCCGGCGCGGCCACGGACGCACCCGGCCAGGCCGGCCGCAGGCGGCGGTGAGCGGCCCACCCGCCCGACTCGCCCAGCGTGGCCGAGCCCAGCCGGGCCAGCGCCGACGCCGTCTCCAACCGGCTCGCGTCGTCAGTGCTCACGTGCGCCTCCTCATCGTCCGGGCGGACGGGCGCTGGCGGCGCCCGCGCCACCCCGTCCCGTGCCGTGCCGTGCCGTGCCCGTGCATTCGAGCACCGAGCACCTGTGTCGCACCAGCCCTACACTCCCCGCGTGACCGCCAACATGCTGATCGTGACCCAGGTGGCCCCGTACGTCGACGGGCCCGCCGGCGTGCACGGCACCCTGGCCCAGGCCACCACGGGCCTCTCCGAGCTGGCCGACCTGGCCGGTCTCTCCCCCGTCCACGTGCCCGACGTGCGCGACGTCTCGCCCGACGTGCTGGCCGCCGCCCGCGTCGTCGCCCTCTTCACCATCGGCGAGACGCCCTGGTCCGACGAGCAGAAGGCCGCCGTCCACACGGCGTGGTGCGAGGGGCACCTGCGCATCCTGGGCGTGCACTCGGCCACCGACGCCAGCCACACCTGGCCCGAGTACGGCGCCATGCTGGGGGCCCGCTTCGACGGCCACCCCTGGACCAAGCAGTTCGCCATCGACGTGGTCGACGACGGGCACCCGGCGACGGCCCACCTGGGCGAGCAATGGGACTGGACCGACGAGGTCTACCTCTTCGCCGACCTGCGCCCCGACGCCCGGGTGCTGCTCCGCCTGGCCGAGGGCCAGGTCGACCTCTCGGTGCCGGGCGGCCGGGTGCCCGACTGCGGCTTCCCCTTGGCCTGGTGCATCGAGGACGGCCCGGCGCGCAGCTTCTACACCGCCCTGGGCCATTTCCCGCTGGCCTGGGAGCTGCCCGTCTACCTGCGCCACCTGGCCGGAGGGCTCGCCTGGCTGGAGGCCAGCGCGTAGCCTGACGTCCATGTCAGGCTCCAATGCTGCCCCGGCCGGCCCGCTGCCCGACGTCATGGCGGCGGCCGTCTACCAGTCGCCCGGCGTCGTCACCGTCGAGGAGCGGCCCGTCCCCCGGCCCGGGCCCGACCAGGTGGTGGTGCGCGTGCACTCGTGCGGCATCTGCGGCTCGGACATCCACCAAATGCGCGACGGCTGGGGCCTCACGGCGGGCGTGGTCGGCGGCCACGAGTGGAGCGGCACCATCGCCGCCGTGGGCGACGAAGTGACCCGGTGGTCGGTGGGCGAACTGGTGGTCGGCGGCTCCTCGCCCAAGTGCGGGACGTGCCGGCGCTGCCGCGAGGGCAAGCCCTCGCAGTGCGAGAACCGCCACTCCATGACGTCGGAGCACGGCGACGGCGCCTTCGCGGAGTACATCGTCACCGGCGCCGCCGGCGTGCTGCGTCTGCCCGATGGACTCGACCCCCGCCACGCCGCGCTGGCCGAACCGCTGTCGGTGGCCATGCACGGCATCACCCGGTCGGGCGTCGCGCCGGGCGACAGCGTGATGGTGTTCGGCGTCGGGCCCATCGGCGCGTTGAGCATCGCCGCCCTGCGGGCGCTGGGCATCGACGACGTCACGGCGGTGGAGCCCAACGAAGGCCGCCGTGCGCTCGCCGAGAAGCTCGGCGCCGGCGCGGTGGTCGACCCGTCCGAGCTGGAGTCATTCCCGCCCTGGGAACCCGAGCGCCAGGCGGCCCGGGCCGCCCATGTGGTGCTGGAGTGCTCGGGGCACCGGGCGGCCATCGAGACCGCCTTCAGCCAAGTGAAGCGTGGCGGCATCCTGGTCATGGTCGGCGCCGGCATCGACCATCCGACGTTCGACATCAACCGCATGATCCTCAACGAGCTCACGGTCACCGGCTCGTTCGTCTACGACCTGGGCGGGTTCGAGCGGGCCCTCGAGCTGCTGGCGTCGGACGGCTTCCCGTGCGACCTGCTCATCGAGCCCGGCGCGGTGGCGCTGGACGGCATCGTCGGGGCACTCGAGAGCCTGGCCACCGGCAAGATCGCCGGCAAGGTCATGGTGGTCCCGGAGGTGCAGAGCCGATGACCCATCCCTACTACCCGGCGGGGAACCCCCGCTTCAACCATGTGGCCATGTCGCTGCCGTCCGACCTGTTGACCGAGGAGAGCCGGCGGGAAATCTGCACCTTCTTCAAGGAGGTGCTCGGCTTCGACGAAATCGAGGTCATGACCCAGGACCGGCGGCGCCTCATCCTCAGCTGCGTGCACTGGGACCAGTTCATCTTCCTCATCGCCGAAGAAGACCCCATGCGCTGCCCGCGCATGGACCACTACGGGTTCGCCGTGAACTCGCTCGAGGACCTGCAGGGAATTCAGGAGCGCGCCGAAGCCTTCCGCAAGAAGGACGACCGCCTGGAGCTCGTCGACCTGCACGTCGACGACCAGGGCGTGGTGAAGATCCACTCGGTCTACGTGCGCCACATCTTGCCGATGACCTGCGAGGTGCAGTACTGGGAGTTCCCCGAGCCGGCGCAGGAGGCGGTCGTCAGCGCAGCGGGCTGAGACGAGGAGGGAGCACCCCACCGGTACGGTGCAGGGCATGACCCCCTCCGCCTCCCCCACCACGACGGCCGAGCGCGCCGAGCGCTTCCGCGCGCTCCACGTCCCCGGCACCCCGCTGCTCATGCCGAACCCTTGGGACATCGGCTCGGCCAAGCTCTTCGCCTCGCTCGGCTTCGAGGCGCTCGCCACCACCAGCGGCGGGTTCGCCGCCTCCCGGGGCCGACTCGACGGCGCCATGAGCAGGGACGAGGTGCTCGTCCACTGTGCGGAGCTGGCGGCAGCTGTCGACGTGCCCGTCTCGGCCGATCTCGAGAACTGCTTCGCCGACGATCCGGCCGGCGTGGCCGGCACCATCACCGCCGCCATCGACGCCGGGCTGGCCGGCGGGTCGGTGGAGGACTTCACCCGCCGCCCCGACGACCCGATCTACGAGCTGGCGCAGGCCAGCGAGCGCGTACGGGCCGCCGCCGAGGCCGCCCACGCCGGTCCCGTCCGCTTCGTGCTCACCGCTCGGGCGGAGAACTACCTGCACGGACGGGTGGATCTGGCCGACACCATCGCGCGCCTGCAGGCTTACCAGGAGGCCGGCGCCGACGTCCTCTTCGCGCCGCGGGTCGTCGACCCCAAAGAGGTGCGGAGCCTGCTGGCCGCCGTCGACCGGCCGGTGAGCGTCCTCATCACCCCCAACGCGCCGTCGGTGGCCGAGCTGGCGCAGCTCGGCGTCGCCCGCATCTCGGTCGGTGGCGCCATCGCCGTGGCCGCCTACGGTTCCGCCATCACCGCCGTGAAGGAACTGCGCGACCAGGGCACGGCCAACTACTGGGACGCGGCCAACGCCGCCCGCGCCGACATGCAGGCTGCGTTCGTCAATCCCTGACGAACGCCGT
>DATNLP010000210.1:0-2067 GCA_035602795.1 Acidimicrobiales bacterium
TGACTCTCGTACGCATCGTCCCCTACCGGGGACCCGATGCCGACGTCATCGACGGCGCCGAGCAGGGCGAGGTCGAATACGCGCTAACCAAACCCGAGTGGGAAGCCTACACAGACAGCTGAACGAAATGAAACCCCCCGATCCGGCCTTGAATGCCCCTGTGACGTGCCCGTTGCGTCCACGATCGGAAGGCGATCCGCGGGCAATCGCGGCCACTCGCAGATAGGCATTAGATCCCTCCACCCGCAGCGCGCTGAACCGCCAACCCTCCGCTTTCAGACGTTCTGTCAGCCCCAAACCCATGACCGGCCGAAACACCGCTGACCATTCTCACCTGCATTTGCGGCCGGTTGACCAGTTCTGTTCTCTTTGCTCTTTGCCTGGTCATCGCCTGGTGTGTCGTGAGCGGATCCCCAGCCGGGCAGCGGGTTGTCGCGGCTGGGAGCCGGTTATCGGCTCGGCAGCGATCGCGGCAGCCCGAACCACGGCAGCACGCTGTTGTCGAAGCGGGTCATGGCACGGACCCGGTCGCCGGCGAGAGTGAGCACGTAGAGGCCGGTTCCGTGGCGGATGCCGACCGGGGGGCGCAGGTAGGCTCCGAACGCCGGCTGGCCGTTGGCTCGCGCGGGCACGAGGTCGAACCTCCGCCCCGCGCCGAACAGGCCGGCGCAGAAGCGGGCGACCGCGTCTCGGCCGTCGTATTCGAAGGGCATCGGCGGCATGGAGATGACGACGTCGTCGGTCAGCAGGGCTACCAGGGCGTCGAGATCGGCGGATTCCCACGCGCTGACGAATTTCGCCACGATCGCATCCTCGGCGGATGAGCCGGGGGCGGGAGGCGGTTCGCGGCCGGCGGCTGCCGGGTGTCGGCGCTGCAGGCTGACGCGGGCCCGTTTGAGGGCGCTGTTGACCGATTCGACGGTCGAGTCCAGCATGCCGGCCACCTCGCTGGCGTGGAATCCGAGGACGTCGCGCAAGATGAGCACGGCGACCTGGCGCGGCGGCAGGACCTGCAGCGCAGTCACGAAGGCCAGGGAGATGGATTCGGTCTGCTCGTAGCGGGCCTCCGGCCCGGCCGGCACGTCGATCGCACCCTCGAGGAGGTCGGGAAACGGCTGCAGCCAGACGACTTCGCCGAGCCGGGTCGGCTCGGGCGGTTCCACGTTGGGCACGTCCCACTCCTTGACCGGGCGCCGGCTGGCCGCGCGGCGCGCGTCGAGGCACCGGTTGGTGGCGATCCGGTAAAGCCAGGTGCGCAGCGACGCGCGTCCCTCGAACCCGCCGAGGCCTTGCCAGGCGGCCAGCAGCGTGTCTTGGAGTGCGTCCTCGGCATCGGCGAAGGATCCGAGCATCCGGTAGCAGTGCATCTGGAGCTCTCGGAGGTGCGGTTCGGTCAGCTCCCGGAACGCGTCGTCGTCCCCAGCCCGCGCCCTGGAGATCAGGTCTGCTGTCACCACCCTCGCGTCACCTTCTTCCCGGACCTTGTCGCACTTCCATCCTGTATAGACGCCGGCCGGGGGGTGAACTGGGCGGCCGGCGGGCGCCCAGTTCCCCGGCGCCACGGCGCCTACATCAGTGGCTTCTGACAACGAAAAGGAGAGCCGACATGGGAAAGATCGTGATGAGCGGCCCGCAGAACGTCTCGCTCGATGGAGTGGTTCAGGACCCGGACGGTGAGGAGGGCTTCAGGCTCGGCGGCTGGTTCACCCAGTTTGGGGGCAAGGACCTCGAAGAGTGGGCCAAGGTCGCGCTCGACGAGGCGCTGGGCGCCGAGGCATGGCTGCTGGGCCGGCGAAGCTACGAGTTCTTCGGCGCGCGGTGGCGACCCCGCACTGGCGCCCTGGCCGACCGGTTGAACAGCCTGCCGAAGTACGTCGTGTCCTCGACCCTCCAAGATCCCGACTGGAACAACTCCAGGGTCCTGAAGGGCGATGTGGTGACCGAGGTCTCGAAGCTGAAGCAGGAGCTAGACGGAGAAATCGTCGTCCCCGCCAGCTATCAGCTCGGCCGCACGCTAATCGAGCACGACCTAGTCGACGAGCTGCGGCTGGTCGTCTTCCCGGTCGT
>DATNLP010000542.1:0-2380 GCA_035602795.1 Acidimicrobiales bacterium
GCGGACGAGTACTACCTCCTGGCCGATCGACCCCTGCCGCCGGCGCGCCACTACGAGGGCTACCCCCAGCAGGAGAACGGCATCGGCATGGCCCGGGCCTTCGCCGAGTCCTTCGCCCACCCGGCCCAGGCCGGCCCGGGGGGCGTGCGCCACGGCTTCTTCGCCTCGGTGGACGCCGCGCCGGCCGAGGGCTACCGCGCCCCCCGCCTGACCACGGCCCCGGCCGGGACCGACGAGCGGCCGGTCACGGTCCTCACCGGCACTTACGGCGCCTTGGTCCTCGGGCCGCTGGTGGCCGGCCTCGGGCGCGCCGACGTCGATGTGCGGGCGGTGCCCAACGACTTCTTCGGTGGCAACACCGGCGTGGCGGGTCTCCTCACGGGCGAGGACGTCGCCCGGGCCACGGCGAGCGTGCCGTCGGGGCACCGCTGCCTGCTGCCCGACGCCTGCCTGAGCGAAGGGCGCTTCCTCGACGGGCTGACGCTGGCCGACCTGCCGCGACCGGTCGAGGTGGTGCCCACTGACGGGGCCTCCCTGCGGGCGGCCCTCGAGGGCACCTCGTTCCGGCCCGCCTGCGCGGCATGAACCTCCCCCTGATCGTGGTGGCCGGCCGGCCCAACGTGGGCAAGTCGTCGCTGGTGAACCGCATCGTCGGCAGCCGCGCCGCCGTGGTCGAGGAGGAACCGGGGGTCACCCGCGACCGCAAGGTGCTCACGGCCGAGTGGGCCGGTGTGCCCTTCTCGGTCATGGATACCGGCGGCTGGCTGGCCGGCGGCGACGCGCTGGAGGCCAAGGTGAGCCGGCAGGCCGAGCGCGCCCTGGCCGAGGCGGACGTCGTGGTGATGGTGGTCGACGTCACGACGGGCGTGACCGACGAGGACCTGGCGGCGGCGCGCATCATCCGGCGCGCCGGGCCCCCGGTGCGCCTGGTGGTCAACAAGGTCGACGACGTCCAACGCGAGGCCGCGGCGTGGGACTTCGTCGCGCTCGGCCTCGGCGACCCGTTCCCGGTGAGCGCGCTGCACGGGCGGGGGACGGGTGACCTGCTCGACGCCGTGGTGGCGCTGCTGCCCGAGACGCCTCCGGACGACATGGACAGCGCGGACGCGCCGACCCGCCAGGAGTCGTCCAACGGCGACGGCACACCGAGGGTGGCCATCATCGGCCGGCCCAACGTGGGCAAGTCCACGCTGTTCAACCGCCTGCTGGGCGACGAGCGCTCCATCGTCCACGACCTGCCGGGCACGACGCGCGACACCATCGACACGGTCGTCGAGACGCCCGACGGTCCGGTCTGCTTCATCGACACCGCGGGGCTGCGCCGACCGTCCAAGACGGACCGCGGCACCGAGCAGCACGCCACGCTGCGGGCCCTGCGCGCGTTAGAACGCGCCGACATCGCCATCCTGGTCATCGACGCCACCGTGGGCGCCTCCCACCAGGACCAACGCCTGGCCGAGCGCATCGGCGTCTCGGGCTGTCCCACCATCGTGGTCCTGAACAAGTGGGACCAGGTGGCCACGGACCACCGCGACGACGTGCTCGCCGGCGTCGGGGACCGGCTGGCCTTCCTCGGCGCGGCGCCGGTGCTCAAGATGTCGGCGCTGTCGGGCAAGGGCGTGCACCGCATACTGCCCGCGCTGCGAGACGCCGAGGCGGCCTACCACCAGCGCGTGCCCACCGGCGTCCTCAACCGCACGGTACAGGAGCTGCAGAGCCGCCAGGCCGCGCCGCGGGCACGCATCCGCTACATCGTCCAGGGCGCCATCGACCCGCCGACGTTCACACTGTTCACCAGCGGGCGCCTCCCGCCCACGTACATCCGCTACATCGAGCGCGGTCTGCGTGAGAAGTTCGACTTCGGCGCCACGCCGATGAAGCTGCGCGTCCGGATAGGCGGCAAGTGAGGGACCGACGACGCTGATGGCGTGGTGCGAAGAGTGCGACGCGCTCGTCGAGGACGAGGACCTGGGGGAAGAGGGCGAATGCCCGCACTGCGGCACCATTTTGACCGAGCAAGAGCGCGGACCGGTGCCGTGGTACTTCAAGGCCATGCTGGTGGCCAGCATCGTGTACCTCGGTTACCGCGGCTACCAGGGGATCACCTGGATCGCCTCTCACGTGTAGCGTTCCCCGTCCATGGCCATCTACGAACTCGACGGCGCGACGCCGCACATCGACCGTGACGCCTTCGTGCACCCCGATGCCGTCGTCATCGGTGAGGTGACCATCGGCCCCGAGTCGAGCGTCTGGCCCAGCGCCGTCCTGCGCGGCGACTACGGGACTATCACCATCGGTGCCCGCTCGTCCATACAGGACGGGACGGTCATTCACGCCGGTCCCGGATTCCCGACGGTCATCGGCGACGGGTGCGTCGTCG
>DATNLP010000556.1:0-23926 GCA_035602795.1 Acidimicrobiales bacterium
GGGGCGGGTTTCCCGACCCCGCCGGGACTGGGCTCCCGGCCTCGTTGCAGCATTTCTTGCAATACGGATGTCCATGCCGGCGCTTCGCGCCCCAGTTCTTTTGGTGAGACTCCGACCGGCACGCCGTCCGGGTTGCTCTGACCGGGCACCGCGGCGGGGTGCCGCCGATGCGCACGACACGAGGTCGCTGGCCTTAGGCGAGGAGCCCAGGTGTTGATCTCCTCCCAACGGATCAGCCTTGCTCGGCGCCCGCCGTTCGCCTGGGGACGGACAGCCGTAACAACCAGGTGCGCCGATGATGCAGGGGAGTGCTCCGCTCGGCGCCATCGGTTCGGCACCGAGTCTTCGGTTGCCCAAGCGGTTCTTCTATCGCCTGGGCACAACGATGCCCTCGACTTCCCAGACGAGTCGCCGGCGCCCTGTCTCGTCCCTACCCATGGCCACCTGCCCACGGATCGAGGTCGACGGTCCCGACACGCCGGTGGGGGACAGCTGGCGAGCCAGTTTGGTTGGCCAGTTGGTCTGCGTGGTGTCCGATATCCCTCTCTCGGATGTGGCTGGCTGCTTTCAAGATGATGCACCGGTCCGGCGGGCGTCAAGGCTGCGGACAACTTCTGGCGGCGCTTGCTGCGCTCACTGACCGTCGCCGGTCCCGCCAGAACTTCTCCTCGGCCCTGCGGGCACCCCTGACGCTCCGTCGTTTCCCCGGAGCCTTCTCTTTTTCAACAGCAACCCACAAGAGAGGAATCACCATGAACACCGTAACCATCACTGGCCGCTTCACCGCCGATCCGGAGCTCAAGTTCACCACCGGAGCAGGCAAGGCCGTCACCACCGTGAGGGTGGCCATCAACGAGCAGGGCCGGGACAAGGCGGTCTTCATCGACCTCCAGTCCTGGGAGAAGACAGCAGAGTTCATTGCCAGCTACGGCACCAAGGGCCGCCTCTTCGAGGCCACCGCCCGCCTGGCGCTCGACCAGTGGACCGACACCGAAGGCAACCAGCACTCCAAGCACTACTTGGTCACCGGGCCCTACCAGTTCCGGTTCCTGGACAAGTCCAGCGACACCAGCGAGCCCGAGGCTCCGGCCGAGGATGGCTGACTGGGAAAGGGGGACCCTTCGGGGTCCCCCTCGTTCCCTGCTGTCTGCGACGGACTCGTGTCGGCGACGATCAGGCGACCACTTGGGCGATGGCGGAGCCTCGTTGGCGCAGGAGGCCGGCAATTGCCGGCTCACACGCGGCCAGACGACGGCATGCAGCCCTCGGTGGCGGAGCAGTTTCAACGGCCGGTCATTCGGTGCAGAGACCCCGGATCGTGGGCGAGCCTGTGGCCGCCACGTAGTGGGGGATGGCTCTGAATCCCACCACGAAGCCCGTCATGGCCACACAACTACAGAGCAATTTCTGGCGACGGACAAAACACCAGTCCAGAGGGTTCATGATGAAGCCGGCAAGGTTCATGATGTCGGCACAGGGTTGCCCGCCTTGGCTCATACGGGTGCGTCGGTCGGGGCCAGGAGAGCGGCAAAACACCAGCCCAGAGGGTTCATGGTTGAACCGACCGGGGTTCATGATGACCGAAGGGCTTGGGCCATCGCCGGGCTGACGCCGATGAACCGGAACGCAGCGATTCCGCCGGACCGCTCCCCATCTCCTTCGGTGCGAAGAACCCTTGCCGAACCGACTGCCGCCGAACGGCGGCCAGAGTGTCCAGCAGTCCGGCGTCTGTTCAGACATGGAACTGCCGGACACTCACCCTCACCCACCTGGTGGGGAAGGCATATGGCCTGCCCACAGCGTCAGAGAGCCGATGGCATCGCCAACGCCGGTTCCCCCTGTCTACGCCGCGGTTGTGTCATGACAGCGTCGCCCCGAAGGGCGAAAACAGAGGCATTGCGGCGAGCCCATCGGGCTCACTCTCCAATGGCCTTTCGCTCGAACCATGAACCTCTCATGACACTCGCTCTTGGGGTTCATGAAGCAGAGAGCAAGATAGACGTCCAGTATTACTGGACGTGGCGGCCTCGCCGCTGGCCCACGCCATGGGCCTGTCCCCGAGATGGTCTCGGGTTCGCTGCGCTGGGCGAAAAGGCGTAGGCGATGCCCGGTCAACCAGATGCCACCATCAGCCCGCCCGGCGGTGAGATCCGTTCCGGAGTCGGAGCCAGCGTCCGCCGAGCTCGACTCCGCAACATCCCCGGGGGACGACCCCGACAAGTCATCGTCCGATTGAGTGACGACGAACACGCCACCCTTGAACGTCGGGCCCAGACCGCCGGCGTCTCGCTGCAGCGATACCTGGTCGAGGCGGGACTGTCCGGGCGTGCCGGCGACGGTGCCGCCCGCCGATCAGCCGAGCGGGAGCTGATGCAAGCCAGAGGAGTGCTTCGAGCCGCGGGCAACAATCTCAACCAGTTGACCAAGTGGGCGAACGCCAACCACGCCGTCCCCGCTCAGATCGAATCCGCTCTGGCCGTGGTAACCAGGGCGACAGGGGTTGTCTCGGAGCGAGCCGAGGTGCTCGCCTCTACCTTCGAGGTGCTGTCCCCATGATCGGGAAGATCTCCAAGGGGTCCTCTGGTCGGGGCCTCATCCGCTATCTGTTCGGGCCCGGCAAGGCAAACGAGCACCGCGACCAACGGGTCATCGCCTCCGGTGTGGCCCTCTGGGCCGAAGAAGGCCACACCCTCAGCGACCGAGAGATTGCCGACCTCGGGGCATCGCTCGATGCCGCCAACGATTCCTACGGGAGGAACCCGACCGGCGGGCACATCTGGCATGTCTCGCTGTCGCTGCCACCCGGGGATCGACCCCTCACCGACGACCAGTGGGGAGAGATGGCCAACTGCGTCATGTCGGCGATGGGCTTCGAACGCGAGGGCCTGGAGCCCGCCGCCTGGGTGGCGATTGGGCATGGGACGAGCGCACAAGGCAATCAACACCTCCACATCGCCGCCTCGCTGGTCCGACTGGACGGCACCCGGGTGGAGATCTGGCAGGATCGAAAGACCCTCTCTTTGGTCTGTGCCGAGCTCGAGCACACCTACGGCCTCACGGTGGTCGAGGGACGGGCTGGCAAGGGCATGCCCGGGCTGACCCGGGCCGAACTGGAACGCACCGCTCGAGAGCAGTGGGCAGAACCGCCCCGGATCGCACTTGCCCGGATGGTCCGGGGGGCCTCGGTGGCCTCGGAGACCGAAGCAGAGTTCGTCCGCCAGCTGCGGGGGAGCGGGATATTGGTGCGTCCTCGCTTCGAGACCGGTGGCAGAGAGGCAGTGGTCGGATACTCGGTGGCGATGAGGCCACGGGCCGGGGACTTACCGATCTGGTTCGGCGGCGGCAAGCTGGCCAAGGACCTGACCTTGCCCAGCCTCCGCCAGTTCTGGGAGTTGTCACCGGCGGACCGTCAGGCGGCTGTCGCCGAGTGGACGGTGGCCACGTCGATCTCTGGAAAAGAGGCGGTCGTGGGTAGGGCCGGGGACTGGCAGCGGGCGGTCGACGTGGTGAGCGATGCTGCAGAGCAGCTGGCCAATGTGCCGGTGTCGGACCTCGCGGTGTGGCGAGGTGCCGCCCGCGAGACTGCCGGGGTGTTCGCAACCCTTTCGAGACGCATCGAAGGAAACAGCCCGGGACCATTGGCAGCCACAGCCGACGTATTGGCCCGTTCGGCCCAGAGCCGGCCGGGTGAACCGATGGCGTCTCGAACCCCGGGGAGAGGCTTGCGGGGGGTGGCCGCGAACGTCGCCCAGTCGGGGATGACCAATGACTCGCCGATGGCTTGGATGATGTTGCTCGACCAGCTCGGGCGCACCCTTCGGGCAATGAGTGCCGCCCACGTCGCCCGAGGTGAGGCAGAGATGGCAACCGTTCTCGTCGAGTGCCTGGAAGGTGAGTTAGCCGCGCTTCACGATCGGTTCGCGAGTAGGTGGGTTGAAAAGCCAGTTCCCGACGGCCGGGGGGTGCGGACGCTTGACGGATCGCAAGAGATTGAGGCGCTCGATTCCTCGGTGGGGATCGATGGCGCACTCGATCTGGATCAGGACGCGGGGCTCGACTTCGAGAGATGAATCGGACTCGATCCGAACTGCAGGCGGTCGCACTTTGAGTAGAGCCCGTTGGGGCCACCTTGAAGCTTGGACCCTGACGTCCGGTCAGCGGCTTCATCCCAAGCCGCTGATGATCCAAGTAGCGAAGAACGAGGACGCACGTTCCCGTCTCGTTCCGGCCGCTCCGGCAACCAGATATCGAGGGTCACCGTGACCGATCCGAACGCCGGTTCCGCGCTCGGCAGGGTGGCCGTGTAATGCGTCATTATGTGTGATTGCCCGTTGGCCCCCTTCGGCTGGATGAGCAATGGCTAAAGGTCTGCGTCAATTCGCCACCCGTCCCAGTTGGCGCCCCGGTGCGAGAATCTTCACCGGGCGGGTCCTACGGGACGCCTCCGGGTCGAGTCCCTGTCTGACCTGCGAAGTCACCGAACGAGGTTCCTCTTGCGGGATGCCAACTGCTGAACGTCCGCTGGCCCCGAAGGGAGGCGAAAACCGTCTATCTGCATTGCTTGGACAACCAGCCTTCGCTTTCGGAGAAGCGCTTGAGGTGGTTGTCTTGGGTGCCACCTGAAACTGTCACCTCCGATCCGCGACCCTCTCGACTGGCTGGCGCGACACTGGATTGATGGGAGTCCCAGGAGGCCCTCTGGCCCGGCGCATCACCGTCATGCGGGATCAGCAGGGCAAGGCTGAGGTTGAGGAGCAGCATGCCGCCCATTTCCGGAATTGGATCGAACAGGTTGGTGGCCGGGTACTGGGCCCATGGACGGGACGGGATGGAGATCCCGGTATCAGGGTGGATTTTCAGTTCGACCAGGAGGAGCCCGGTCTGGCGCTAGAGATCACCACGATCGCAAACGAGGCATCGGAAGCTCTTCAGCACGAGCTAGCCAAGCTGGAAACGCGATTGGATTCCGTGGCAAAAGAAGAGCAGCTTGGCTGCTGGATAGTGGCAATCCGTGAGGGCACTCTTCTTGTCCCGCTTCGGGACGCCCTGCCCCGCTTTATGCGCTCGCAAGCCACTTCGACGATCCCAGCCTGCTACTGGACCGACGAAGCGCCGGCCGACGCGACCCATGAAGAACTGAAGGATCTCGTTGACCTCCTGCGACTCGGTGTCTTCCGGCTCGACCGAGTGGATGGCGACGACGGCGTCGTCGTCTGGCCGCCGATCCGGGACAAGAGCTTCGTCTCCGGCTTCGGCACCCTCTTGCGGTTCGCTGTTTCCGACAATGCTGCCAAACTCGGTGAGACGCGACCACGGGAAACCCATCTGCTCGTTCACGTGGGCATACCCGTGTCGGCAGACCCCTCGCTAACTCCGCCGCCGTCCCTACCCGAGGAGATCGACGTCCTCTGGGTTCACCTTGGTTACTGGAATGCCAAATACGACTACCGGGTCTGGCAAACGACCCGGGAACTCGGCAGTTGGCAACGTTTAGGCCATCCGATGGGCGAACCGCCGGCCAGCCCCGGGTGATCGCGCGTTAGACCCAAATGCGTCGGCGGGCTCGTCTTGGCAGCGACTGGCTTTCGCGCCAACGAATGGCACCGGTAGTACACCCTGATCATCGCGGCGGCGGCCGCATCGAAGTGACGCCAGAACTCTTCGAGAACGGCCCTACCGGCGTTCTGTACCTGTCACGTTCCTTCACCGGCGCCTGGTCGACGATCCGCGACCGGGATAATCCGGGAGTACGGCACACGTCTCAATCTGCCTCACTATGCATCGTCCCCAGTTCAACGCTAAGAGCATATTGTGGGACCAGAGGAAGGGCGGCCATTTACGTCGCTCATGCCATCACCGTGTGGAGTGCGACAGCCCCCTAGCATGATGGTCGCAATGGGGGATCGCAGCAGCATCGAGTGGACGGAAGCAACATGGAACCCGACCACCGGGTGCGATCGGACGTCCCCAGGCTGTGATCACTGCTACGCCCTGACCCTCTCGAAACGGCTGAAAGCCATGGGCATGCAGAAGTACCAGCGAGACGGTGATCCTCGGACCTCTGGACCAGGTTTCGGCCTCGCCCTTCACCCGGACGCCCTCGACCTTCCGAAGCGGTGGGCAGCGCCGAGAACGGTCTTTGTCAACTCGATGAGCGATCTGTTCCACGATCGGATCCCCATCAGCTTCATCGCTCGCGTTTTCGATGTCATGGCGTCGACTCCGCAGCACACCTACCAGTTGCTCACCAAACGCTCGAAGCGTCTCGCCAGGATGGCTCCGGACCTCGACTGGCCAGCCAACGTCTGGATGGGCGTCAGCGTCGAGAGCGATCGTTATTCCTTCCGTGCGGACCACCTTCGCGAGGTTCCCGCGGCGGTGCGCTTCCTATCGGTCGAGCCGATGCTCGGACCCGTCCCGAGCCTTGACCTAAACGGGATCGACTGGGTGATCGTTGGCGGCGAAAGCGGCCCCGGTGCTCGGCCGATTCAGCAAGAGTGGGTGAGGGATTTGCGCGACAAGTGCCAAAAACGCGGTGTACCCTTCTTCTTCAAGCAATGGGGGGGGCGGACGCCGAAGGCCGGGGGGCGCCAGCTCGACGGCCGAACTTGGGACGAGATGCCCCGGGCTTCGGTGGGCGTCTGAAGGATCAATCTTTTAGCGATCCCCACCTCTTTGCGTAGGAGTGTGGGATGCCTGAACCGGTCCGATGGGAGATGAAAGATCACACCCGAGCGAAGCACCGGGTGCTGCGTAGCTACCTCGATCAGTGGATTCCGATCATGGGGCGTCAGGCCCTGAGGACACGCGCCACGATAGGTGCGCCACCGCGTCTCCTGCTTGCCGATGGATTCGCGGGGCCGGGCCGCTACGTCGAAGGCGAGCCGGGGTCTCCTCTGATCATGCTCGACGCCCTCCAATCCCACCACGATTTTCCCAATCTGGCCGGGGTCGATTTCCACTTCCTCTTCATCGAGCAGAACCAGGAGCGGTACGAGGCGCTCGACGAAGAACTGAACCACATCGAAATGTCGGCCAACATCCACATCCACATGGTCCACGGCCACTTCGAGGACGAATTCGGATCTCTCGTCGACGACATATCGGGAAGGGGTGGGAACCTCATTCCGACGTTTTCTTTCATCGATCCCTTCGGCTACTCGGACGCTCCGATGTCGTTAACGGGGCGCCTCCTCGAGTTTCCCCGCACCGAGGCCCTGTTTTTCCTACCACTCTCGTATATCGCTCGGTTTGTCGGTCGAGAGGGGCAGGATGCAGCGCTGAACGCGCTGTTCGGTTCGGATCGTTGGGAAGAGGCCATCGCCCTTAATGGAGCCGAACGGAGCACATTCCTGATGAATCTCTTCGAGGAGCAGTTGCAGAGCCAAGGCCGAGTCAAGCATGTCATCTCGTTCCAGCTGCGTACCACGGATGGCCAGGATTACCGCCTGGTCTTCGCAACTGGCCACCCGAAGGGCAGGGACGCCATGAAGAAGGCCATGTGGAAGGTGGATCCGGTGAGCGGGACCTCCTACACGGCACGGATGGAGACGGGTCAGCAGGTCCTCTTCACGCCTGAACCCGACACCGGGCCGCTCCTTGCTGAGCTGAGGGCCACATTCAAGGGTCGATGGTTCACGATCGAGGAGGCGGCGGAGGCGACCGATCGGACGCCGGCATTCCTTTCGGATTCTCACCTCAAGAAGCGCACGCTCTTCCCCGCGGAACGGGACGACGTCCTTGAGGTCGAGCGTCCTTTTGGCTGCAGGCCGAGGGCATTCACCGAGGGCGTGCGGATGAGGTTTCGCGATTAGGGAGGGCGAGCGGTCCTAGTCAGTGTGAGACTGTCCGGCGGCCGAGCGCCCGCTGCCCGGTGAGCCCCTCGCGCGGTTCGGGTCACAGTCTGAAATGGTGGAATCCCGCTGCCCGCCGTCTGCACCTTGCTGTTCCGCTGCCTGGCCTCGAAGCGCCGGCTTGGATCCGCATGTTTCACCTGTTCATGTTGCAGAGGGACACGCTGCTCGTCCACTCCCATCAGCGGTCGAACGCCAAGATTACGGTCAGCATGATTAAGGCTAAGTTCGGAGATGCGCTCCGACGCAAGGTCCGACGCCTCCGGAAAACTCAATCACGATCTCAAGGCCGGTCCGGCGACATACTTGCTGGCTCGATACAGGACGCCCGCTATTCTGCGGCAACTCGCCGCATTCGATTCAGTGCTCGGATCTGACCGGTCACCGAAATCTGCTTTGAAGCATCCAAATCGATTGGCTGAGATGCCAGTGGGTGGCGTTGAGCACTGATCTCAATCGGTCCTTCGGTGCTCGGAACGCTTGGATGTTGGTAGCGCACGTCATAGGGAACTGTACCCAACTGCAGATGGAGCGCATTGTCCGAGCTCGACTCATCGACGTACCATGTTACGTGGGCTCCATCAGTTCTGTGCGTGAAATGTTGCAGCAGGCCCTTGGCCGAAATGTCTCGGGGTTCGGTGCTATTTCCTCCGCCTGCAACCAATATCGCCCCATTAGGATGTTCGCTCCAGTCGCGCTGTCGCTGAGCCAAGGCTTCGGCGTCCCAGCCGGGTGGTTCATAGTTGTGCAGTGCCTGTCGGAACAAATGCTGCGAGAGTTCCCACGCTTGAACACCAGCGGATCGCAGCAGGTAGTGGCTGAGGGGCATCCCAGATGCCGCTTGGTTATCAATCATCTGCAGATGCGGCGGAATTGTTGGGTCCAAATGTGCCCCACCCCACTTGTTCGCATAGGTATTCAAGAACTGCGACCAAGAGTACGATTTTCGCGATCCTGCACTCGTTACAATCAATACGCGCTTGTTCAGCCACTCGGACAGCGTGCAGGTCGCGGCACCATCTGCTGCAGCCTCCTCCCAGTAGGTAGGTACTGCTCCCACACTGAAGAAAACTTCGGGCCCATCTTCGGCCGGCGATGACACTAGGAATGTTGGGATCGCGAAACCATTCGAGTCGTACAGTCGCTTGAGAACTTGGTTACCATTGCCGGGACAAAGTAGCGCCCTCAAGACGACTGCAAGGTCGTCTGCGGCATACGCAGTGCCGTCATCGAGACGTTCGATGTGGTCCCTCATACGGGTAACCATCTGCATCGCAGCCATCACGAGCGCCATGCCCTCATTCACTAAGGCGCCACGGCTTGGGCGTGCCGAGCTGGAGGATCCTCGATCAGTTCGTCGTCGCGGCATGGCTAGAGGGTAGCGACGCCGATCGAGAGGTCGTGACTTGGCACTTTTGCTCTCGCAGGTCGTCGATCTAGCCGGAGGCTTCGGCATCATCCGCGACCGGATCAACTCGAGCGAATTGTCCGGGCTGAGCTCTCGTTTCCGAGTCACCTGATCAAGCGCCTAGACCGCTGGATCGTGCTGGATGGCATCCACCGCCTCGTTAAGGCTGCAGCTCCCGATCTGAAGCTCTGCTCGTCATGCTGGCGACTCAGCCAAGGTTGCGAAAGTCAAGTCCGACCAAAACAGATGTCCCATATCGGGATCGTGGTCCGGACATTGAAATGCCGCTCAGCGCACATTTCAAAAACTCGTCCCGGCCGCTCCATATCGGTCCTGTCTTCGCGGCTAGCGCTGCGTAGTGGGTTGAGCAGCATTCAGGCACTCACGATGAAGCATCCCCAGGTATGTGATGACTGCACGACCATCTGCCATTGACCGGTTGCGGGGAATGTCACGTCTGCCGGCCAGAAAAACCCACTGGTGGGATGCTTCGTGAGTTGCGTGCTATCGCCTGCTTGAGAGTGCTGAACCGCCCCGGTCGTCCTGGAGCCTGGACGGGACAGGGTGATGCTGAGTCGATGTGTCTTTGGCACCCTCGGATCAAGGGAGTTGAAGTAGAATTTTCCGATCAGTTTGCCGGGGAAAATCATGTAGGCAAGGAAATTGCCTGCAAGTACCTCCCCGGAGCGTGCCTCAAGGACCACGCCATAGGACAACCGGCTCAACGCGCGATCCTGCTGAAGTGCCACTGTATTGACGCAGTGCCGTAGAGGCGTACCAGGCGCGTGCTGAAATCTGTAGGCAATCGAATCTCGGGACAACTTGACTGCTTTCGGTACGGTGGCGGCGGACGAGCCGCAGGCCGTAAGCAACAGTGCCAAAGCGGCGATCACCATGACGCGCTTCATGTGGGAATCGTACCGAACTTCAGGCGATGGAGGGATTGCCAGTCAGGCTGTTAGTGGACTCCGTCCATGTGCAGAATGTGCAGAATGTGCAGAATGTGCCGAAGTGCGCCGATTAGCCGATTGTGGCACTCCCGCAGAGCGATACGCGATGCCCGATGCGGAATTCCGTGATTGATCGGCCACAGTCAACAGCCCGTCCCCCAAGCCCAACGGCAAATGACGCACCAGACCAACACCGAACGGCTGGTCATTGCCACAAGGGCATCCGCCTACGGGCACACGGAGCGATCTGAACCGCTGGGTGGAGTGAGCACGAGGCCCAGCGCCGGAATAGGATTCCCCAGCCATTGATTGGGGGCAGTTCTGGCGTTACGGGATCGGCCTCTCGTAGAGAATGGCGCTCCATGCACCATGGGCGGCGCTGTGTGGATGTTCGCTCGGACCGGCAACCTCATTCACCGCTTGGAATCCAAGATCCTCGTAGTAACGGCACAATCTCTGGTTCGTACTGAGACAGTCCAGGCATAGGTAGGTGCGGCCTTTGGACCTCGCCTGCTCGGCGGCCCAGTCGAGCAGGCTCCGACCGAGTCCCGAATGTCCTCTCCGAACAGCCAATCTGTGGACGAAGGCGGCATCATCTCGCTCGCCCCAAAACGACGGATCGTGCCACTGAAGGGTGATGGTTGCCACCGCCTTCTCGCCTTTCGCTACGACATACAAGTCGGCGCTGTCCAAGGCGCTGACGATCACCGACGAAGGAAATCGGTCGGGCCATTGCACGATGCCTTTTGTCTTTATCCAGGCTGCTGAATCAGCCAGGATGTCGATCACCGTGGAGAGGTCATCGTGGCCTGCCCGTCGCATCGTCACGCCTGCCGGTAGTTGTCCAGCCACCGAAACAGCGTGGCATAAGGGCCGTTCCGGGCGCAGCAATAATCGCGAGAAACACGGTCTCGAGGTGGTCCTCGCCGGTCCAGCAAATGACGATCGGATGTGTACTGATGGGCCGGCGAGGGTGCCCCGCCAGCGGATCGGCTCGTGGGACGTAGTCCGGATTTTGGCGTTTCAGATCGATCGGTGACCAGGCACTTGTCCACCGAGGAAGTCGCGGGCAGCGCGCTTGGAGCGGAGAACGTACAGCACCACATGGTTCTCGTGCCGCGACAGGATTCCGAGTTCCAGTTCGCGTTCAGACCAGCGGTTTCGCCAGATGCGCCAGACCAGCGACCACTCATCGCGCAATCGGCGCAAAGCCGACTCGTCGCAACCGTTGGGCAGCTGGAAGCCAACCGGACGCTTGCGAACCCCGCGGACGAGTGCTCGCCATGCACAGACCCACCATGGAGTATCGAGGAACACTGCTGTGTCTGCGCGCTCGAGCCGAAGGTCGAGCGTGGCGTGGTAGTTGCCGTCGAGAATCCACTTGTCGCTGGTGATCAGGTCGCGCTGTTTATCGCGCCACTCGTCCTCAGAAGGCTCCGCCCAGCCCGGTTTCCAGAAGTGGACGTCAAGATGGATGACGGGCAGGCCAGTCTTGGCCGAGAGCGCTCGCGAGAACGTGCTCTTGCCAGATCCGGCCATGCCAGTGACCACGACGCGTCGTCCGACATAAATCCCGGGTGGGATGTCCTTTTCAGATCGAAACTCCGTGAAGCCCTCATCCGGCACCAGTGCATACTGCCGGATACTGGTTGGACGAGGAGGCATCCCGCCTACCCAGCGGTCGGGGCTTCTGACGACAAGGTGAGGAGTGTCCCCAAGGTGCCTTGGCGTGTGCGAACTTTTCGCGAGCAACGAGTTTCTCCGAAAGGGGATCGGCTTGCGGGACGTGCTCTTGATTCCCGGCATTCGCTCATTGAAACCCGCAGGGTCCGTCGCTTGGTGCGCTCAGGACCTGGGATCGATCAAAGGCCACTACCGATAGCGCTTGCGGACAGCAAGCACCCTTTGGGTCGGGCACACCGCGAACCGACCTGGGGCAACTCGGCTGTTCACGGACACGCCCATCATGGTCGCCACACCTGTCTCAATATGGCAACCTTTGCCGAATGCCCGATGACACCAGTCCACGTCGACTCTTCTCTGACGAGTTCGACGATGAGTTTCCCGTCGGCGGCGAGGAGGGAAACAATGCATATTTCGGCACCAACGTCCTGCAGGGCCTGGTCGAGGGCATAGACGATTTCATTCACGAGAGACAGCACCGATGGCGGCAATTCCGATCGCTTGGGCCGGTACTCCTCGGCTCGGCTATGTGGATCGACGACGAACCGCTGATCGACAAGCTTGCAGAACTGACTGCCGCGTGCATAGTGGTTCGGAAGCAAGGACGGAAACCCGGCGAACTGAGGAGACTAGAGCCGCTTGCAGCACTCAATGAGCGCACTCCGGGCATCCCCGTCCGCGCCTTCGTAGATCTGACGGAACTCGCTCCGAGAGAAAATGGTGATCCGCTCGTAGTCGGACCATACGGCCCAACCGACGACGGGGCTATTCCGACAATCCGGACCGTCGGCTTCCGTCCGCTAAAGGGTTCTCTTGAGAGCAGCCCACCGATCGTTCACGCAAAACTGGCACTCTTGGGCAACTTGTGGTGGCACGACGAGGGTCCACTGGGCCACGTCGCCGATGTGATCGGGTTTCGCGCTCGTCGACTCTGGATTTCGTCCGCAAATTTCACCCGTTCGTCTCGTCGCAGCTTGGAATTTGGATACTGGACTGAGGATCCTGCTCTGCTCAGCGGAACTGAGCGATTCTTGATCAAGCTCATGCGCTCCTCTGAAGGTGTCGATCCGGAGTCTGACTCGCTAAACCCCGAGTATGCAGACGTCGAGTACGACCAGACGGCCATGGCTGAGGCATGGGCCGCGATGCACGAGGACGACGAATGGGATGAAGAAGAGGATAGGTAGGTCGACGAGTAGCAACACTGAAATCGTCGATCCGGAATACGTCCGGCAAGCTGTCAGGCCAACCTCACCCAGATTGCGGCTGATCCGTCAAGCGGGATCTGTCCTGCGGCGCCGGCTGGAAGTGAGATCTGCTCCCCGTCAGGGATGTAGAAGATCACGTCGTCCTCACCCTGGTTGGCGGCAGCCATCAGGGTGCGCGGGGCATCACTGACGAGTTGGACACTGGCTGCACTCGACAGCTCGATCTCTCGCACCTGTGGGGCCCCGACATTTCGAAAGCTGGCGACCTGCACGAGCGCTCCCACGAGCATCATCGTAGACGGCAGCCGGTCCGTCAGACGTACGTGTCCTCTCCGGCGAAAGCCCTCTCGCCCCACAACGCCAGAGCCGGGCGTACAGAATGCTCCGCCGGCTGACTTCGGTGGTCGTCGGCGCGAGCGCGGAATCGGCGATCGGGGGCATTGCAGGGAGCGCCGAACAACGTGACAGAACGACGACCGTCGCACTCCAGACCTCAGCGCAGAACGGCACGTCCGGCGCGCCCGCGGAGGGCAAGCATGCCCGCCGTCGGGCGACCTGGGTAACGCCGCGAACCGGCGTTCGGTGGCGCGGGAAGTGACACCACTTGCTCGTTAATGGGGGCCGTCTCCTGAAAGGGCGCACGCTGAGAGTCGTAGGAATCAGTCCCCATTTGCTGCCTGGTCGGACTCTCCGAGCACTTCCTCGGCCCTAGCGACAATCGGCCTCCATCGCCTCGGCGTCGTCCAAGCCTCGTATTGCATGTAGACAGTCACCACAGCCGACGCCAGCGCCACGACCACGAGGTTTGGTCGCCATTTGGCCGGCCCACGACCGAGTGCCACCAGGAGGCCGAAGCTTATGATCGCGTGACCGGCATGGGCATAGCGCACTTGCTTGCTCTCGTGCGCTCCGGACTTGCACCAATTCGCTATGTGCTCGCAGTTGGAGCCGCTGAGCCGATAGGCCCCCTGGGTGGCGGCAATCTGGCAGAGGGCCTCCGCTCGGCGCACGACGTCCTCGGCCGGATGCTCCCACTCGGGCCCGGGCCAAAAGCCGAGGCCACCGAGAAACTTCCCCGCAGATCGGACCTTCTCAGCCCTGCCTTGCTTCCCCTCGAAGTCCTTAAGCGTTCGCGCCTGCACAAGCGCTTTTGGCTTCTGCAAGATGTTTCGGCCGCCGCTGAAGTCGATGACCCGACAATCGTTCACGTAGATCCCATGGTGCGTGTAGAGCAGCCGCCTCACCTTGACGTGGTCGCCAGCTTCGAACAACGACATGACCTGTATCTTGACCGGACAAGAGCGTGAGCGGTTGCCAGAGGCCCGCTACAACCGGCTTGGCGGCAGGTACTCACTGTTAACCGAACATGTGTGGCCATGGTCGCCGGGAATCCGTCCTCCTGCCGTCGGACGGTACCCATCGGCAAGAGTGCGAATTCGTTGCTTCGCCAAGGCCTGAACCGGCAGCGAGGCTTTCTGCGGTTCCCACCACCCGCAATGGTCTGGTTAGCGACGTTCCGATCTGACCCGTTCCAATTCGATTCGGCGTTCCACCCAACGTACCGAGTCGCCTGGGCGCAGTATCTCGATGCCCCATTCCCTCCGTATGGCGTCGGCCTTCTTCAGTAGCCGGGTCTCGGTGGTGACGAACACGGCGTACCCGTATCGGACCGCAGTCGCGATGTGCATGGCATCACGAAGATTGTGCATCGACGTACGGCCCGTCGCACGGCGGTCGCTGTCGGGAAATAGCACCGCAAGGACCCGGTCGATTCGGATAGCGTCTTCGTCGCTGGCGAAGACGGCATGGTCCAAGCGGCTGTGTCCGAATACCGCTGGGCCGTGCACTTCGATGATCCCGGCCGTTTCCAGGATTCGCTCCGTCGCCGTGGCGTCGGACACCCCGTCGATGCGTTCGGTGTCGACGGTGTCGGTCTTCGCGATTTCGACTCGCCCGTCGCGGCGAAGTCGTAGCAGTTCTACGATTGCAGGTTGCTCAGGATCATCGAGGGCTCGCCATGCGATCCAAATGCACGTATCCGCGACCATCCGCCCGACCGTCCACGGGGTTCCGAATGGTCGCACTAGGCGTAGATCGTCGCCGTCCATCCCGAGAGCGTAGGTCCTACTTGTATCCCACTGATTGGTGGAAAAGGACAGCCGGAACAACAGTCGCCCGGTTATGACCGCCTGAGCTGTCGTAGGATCCTCTGGCAATGGATCACTCTGGTTGGAACCGTGGGCGCCAAGTGATCTGCGCCTTCGAGATCGCCGCTGAGACAGATCAGCCATGCCGACCCGTCCACGTTCTCGCAGCTCTTACGGAATATGAGGGGCCCATTTCGGCCGCGCTCGTTTCGCCGCTGGGGCGTCCTTTGTTTGCTCGCCCTGCTCATCCTCGGTCCGTCCATGGTGGACATGCGGGTTTTCTGGTTATGCAGACTCAGGAAGGTGCCGGACATCTTGCCTCGAAGCGAGGCGAGACCGTGGGCCCCGAGCACCTCTTGCTGGCGGTGGTCGACCAGGGCGATCAGGAGGTGCTCGACGCCCTCAACCAGGCCGGACTCAACCTTGCTGCCGTTCGGCGTGTCGCACTCGAAGCCCTGGGTGTTCCCGGGGATCTCCCACCGATCTCAACGCCTCCCCTGACTCCTGCGGGAACGATCGACCGTCCTCCGCTCCTCATCGACGACCTCAACCCGCAAGCGTGGTCTGCGCTCTGCTGGCGGCAGGACCACCTTCCGCTTCAAGAGATCAAGCGGCAAGAGCACTACTTCTCGCTACATCGGCTTGAGTCACGAGCAGCGTGGCGAGTTGCGTCGAAGCTCCAGCTTGACGACGACCAACGGTATTCCCTGCTCTGTCATCACCTCGACCAGGTCGAACGGCTCGCCGCGCGTGCGAGACCGGAAGTCGTTGAGCTTCGAACTGCGGAGCCGGGTTTCCCGTCAACAACCTCGTCACCGTTCGCCACCGGCGTCGACTGAGTCGCAATGGGTGGTTCAGGTTCACGGTGGGGTGGGGGACCTGGATTGGCAACCGGCGGGTCGGGATACGCAACCGGTGGTTCCGTTCCGTATCCAAAGGTACTTCCGGCGCGCACCCCAGATGTAGCGGAGCGTTCCCTTCACGCTCGAATCCGGCTTGATCAGGGGCACTCCGAAGACTAAGTGTTCGACCCCCTCAGTCGGTGAGTCTCCCGGTCTCGATCGTGGGAGCATCAGTCTTCGTTCCAGCGAGCGCGATGGCTTCCTTGCGGACTCGTCTTCTCTCCCGCCAAGTTGCCGTCTGACGAGGTCGGCGCCAACGAATCACCTCACCCTGGGCGCTTATGGCGAACTGGCTTGCTAGCCGGACAGCTTCAGAATCAATCTGTGACGGAGCCAGCCGTACTGGATACTCACCCCGCTTTACTGGATGGACATCGCGAATGTTCAGCCGAATGAAGTCCCCCAGCGTCTGCGCTTCGTTCCTCGCAGATTCGCTGGCGAGTAATCGCAGGCGAGCGGTTGCTTTCTCGAACTCCTGAGCTACCGCGCCGAACGATTCCCACAGCTCTGCGTTCATGTCTCTGCGCTCAAGATTCATGAAGAATGCATCGCCCTGTTGGACTCCTGCCGACACCAATGCAGCACCAGCATGTGCTGTTGCCAAGAAGGTGCTTGCGAACTCGGAGTACGCATCCAGACGTCGGTTCCGTAGGAACTCCGTCAAGCGACTGAAATATCCGATGGCTGCACCGCCGACCACTCCAATGACACCGACAAGGGCAACCAACATGGTCGAACGCTATCGCCCCACCGCATCCAAACCAGGAACTGTCCCACCGTCGGAAGCTCGCCTCGTTGTGGAGTGGCGGGAATCGGCCTACAGGTCGCCAGACAGGGGGTCCCTGATATTCGCGGCCATTCGGATCCCACCCGGAGTGGATCAGTGATCAGCGACCCGCTTCGGTCATCGACAACTCGTCGGCCAGCTCACGCTCCAGATCGAGATCGTCGTCCAGTTCCAAGGACGAATCGCCTCCACCGACCACATCAGCTGCGAGGCCGTCGGAGATCCTGCCGGTGGCCGCTTCTGGGAGTTCGGCGCCCACAACGGAAGTCTCGCGCTCGGAGGCCGACGCCAGTTGGCCAGCCGAAGCGTCATTGTCGACTGCCTCCGCCTCCACTGGTTTTGGCGTCAGTGCGTCGGTGATCTCTGCCTGGCGGGCCCGCAAGTTGGCGAGTCGCCCCACCTGATCGAACGGCTTGCCGAGTAGTTCGTCTGCCTGGACAGCATCACGTCGGATGGAGGTGAGCTCTGTCCCGTCGTTGCTCAGGCGCTCTTCCAAGTCCCCGAGGCGGTTGGTGAGCCTCGTCACCAACCCGCTCGGGTGTTCCTGATCGATGTCAGCAGCCCCGATGATGACAGGTCTGACCGGTACTTCGGGGAAGTGCAGATGCAGCTCGGTCTCCCCGGCGTCGCCTTTCACCGCGACCGCTAGGTCGAATCCGGCGAGGTGTCCGATGGTCATGCTCTGGCCGAACCGGTGCCGTGCGTCGGAGAGTGCCGCTTTGATCCGCTCTCCGACTTCTGTCCGCTTGTCACAGGTCACACCGGTGACCGTGGCGGTGAATGCCTCACCGGTGATGTCCTCTCGGCGTTTCAGTGCGGCCTCGAGCAAGTCGATCTCGTGCTCGAGGCGCTCCGTGGCTGGCCCAGCGCTGGCAATGGTCTTCGCCAGGCGGCGCTGGTCGGAAGAGTGGGCGGCCGCCAAGCGCTCGAGCTTGGCCACTTCGGAGTCGACACCCGCCTTCTCCATGATCAGGGGATTGCCGGTGGCCAGAGCCTTCACCTCTCCATAGCTGAGGGACTGCTCCCCGACATCGTCGAGCTGGCGGGATAGCTCGGTGTCTCCCCGGGTCACCTGGGCGATGAAGGCAGCTTTGCGCTCGACAGTTCCCCACATGAACACGTCGAAGCTGGATTCGGTCACGTATCGGAGGATCTCGACATCTGGGTTGAGGTTCCCCTGCCGGAGGATCCTGCCCTCTCGTTGCTCGATGTCCGCGGGTCGCCACGGACAGTCGAGGTGGTGGAGTGCGACCGCGCGATGCTGGACGTTGGTGCCCACCCCCATCTTCTCGGTGGAGCCGATGAGCACGCTGATGGCACCGGATCGGCACTGGGCGAAGACCTCCGCCTTCTCGCGGTCGTTTCTCGCCTCGTGGATGAACCGCACCGAGGTGGCGGGCATCCCACGTTCCACCAACTGGGCACGCATCTCGTCGTATGGGTTCCACTCCTTCCGTGGCGTACCGAGATCGCAGAACACGAGTTGGAGGGCACCGAGGCGCTCTCCCATGGCGGCATAGGGGCGCTCCTTGGTGGCATTCCAGATCCGGACGATGCGGTCAGCTGCTGCGGTCGTCTTCCCCCCGTCGGGATCAGGGGTCAGCCCGACCAGTCGCAGGTCGAGGGCAGCCTTTCTCCCGTCGCCGGTGATCTTCAGCATATTGTCCTCTTCGGGCCGGACGGCTCCCCGGGCGACAGCCTCGGCCCGGGCGACCAGGCTCTCCACGTAGGTGGTGAGGGTAACGGACGGGGGCACGACGACGACCTCTGCCCGCTCACCGATGAGTCTCGGGGTCGCCAGATCGAGCTGTTGTGCCGTCCGTACGTCGGCGACCTCCGCGAACATCGCCCGGAGTTCGGGGACGTTGGCGAAGCGGGCGAAACGGTCCTTCATCCGGTAGCTGCCACCGTCAGGGGCCAGCTCCAGTGCGCTCACCGACCTCCCGAAGTTGGCAGCCCAGGCGTCGAAGGTGGCGATGCCGGCCGCCTTCAATGCGGCCGGTTGGAGGTAGCGCTGCATCACGTACAGCTCGGAGATCGAGTTGGACACGAAGGTTGCCGTAGCGAAAGTGGCCACCCGACCCCCGTGCCGCTGGCGGAGGAGGTGGAGCTTCAAGTCGAGGTCGGTCGCCCGCTTGGATCCCGATCCGCCGATCCCCTGGATGCGGGTCGGGAAGCTCAGGTTCTTGAACAGATGGGCCTCGTCGATGAACACGTAGTCGACCCCGGTCTCCTCGAAAGTGACGCCGTCCAGTCTCCGCTGGTCCTCTCGTATGGACTTGGTCCGCTCCTCCAGGCGGATGATGTCTGCTTCCAGCCTCTTGACACTGAGACCGTGTTCGCCCTTCGACTGGCTCTGTGCGGCTCGGTACTCGGCGATCTGGGCTTCGCGATAGGCGATCTCGGCATCTTTGGAGACCCGGATGCGCTCGAAGGCGCTGTGGGTGATGACTACTGCATCCCAGTCTCCGGTGGCACAGCGGGCGACGAACTCTTTCATGGCGTCTTTGCTGGTGGCCTCCTTCGTCGCCATCAGGATGTTGGCCAGGGGATAGGCCTGGAGGAGCTCGGCGCTGAACTGTTCAAGCATGTGGTTCGGCACCACGTAGGCCGGCTTGGACACCAGCCCCAGTCGCTTCATCTCCATGCCAGCGATGACCATGGTGGCGGTCTTGCCTGCCCCGACGGCGTGGCCGAGCAGGACCGCCGGCTCTTGGACGGAGCGCCAGGCGGCGTCCAGTTGGTGCGGATGAGGGCTGAATGCAGCCGAGAGGCCGGAGAGGCTTTGGTGACTGCCATCCCAGGTGGGAAGCACCACCGAGTTGAACAGTTCGTTGTAGCGGCGACCGAGCCGCTCGGCCCGCACCGGGTCCTCCCACACCCAGGTGGAAAAGCGATCGGAGAGTGCTTGTTGCTTCTCTCTCGCCAGCAGGGTCGCCTCCGGGTTGAAGACCCGGCCCCCGTCGCCATCGGAGTCATAGACGACGACAGAGGTCTGGTTGAGCGACTTGGTGAGCAGACCCACCCCGTCTGCCCGATCGGTTCCCCAGTTCGAGGTCATCGCCACGGACTGCTTCTGCCATGTCGGGACGCTGACCGTCCAGGTGGCGTTGACCTCGACGTGCTCGACCGCCACCTGGCTCGCACCCAGGACCTCTCGGACGAATGTGGCCACGTCGGACGACTCGATCCAGGTGACTCCCGGCCTGGCGTCGATCTCTTCTGGTGCCAGGTCCTCGGGGAGGATGCCTTCCAACGCCACGACGTTGACCGCGAGGTTCGGGTGGTCCGTCGCCGCCAATGATACCTCTGCGAGCTTCGCTCGGACATTGCCCGAGAGGTAGCGGGCAGCGGGTACCAGCTCGCCGGAGACGGGATCGTCGAACACCAGGGTGCCAAGTCGCGCCCGAGCATCTGCTTCTTCGATGGCGAGGAGCGTTGCCACGCGTTCGAGGGTGACCGTGCCCTGTTCGTCGAGACAGATGGTGATCGCCTCTTCGGGGCTGTCCGCGTGGCCTTTCACCTCACGGGGGCCGACCACCCGCTCGAAGAAGATCGATGCCTTCGTTGCGGTCTGGGTCTCGGTGTCGAAGACCTCCAAAGCGAGCAGTGACGGGAAGTCCGGGTCGGTGCGGAATCCGCCAAGTTCTGGGTTACGCCGACCGATGGTCGACTCGCCGGTGTCGGGGTCGACTCGCCCGGTCTCATACGTGGTGAATCGGCTGATCGGTCCGAACCGGGCGACGTAGTCGTCGTAGCGTTGGTTCAGGAGCACCTGGGCGGAGCGGAACGCACCGTCGTCGGTGGTGCCCGATTGGATCGCCAGCACGTCGGCCATGGTGTCCCGCAGGCGGCAGAGTGCCCGTAGCTCAGGGGCGCGGCTCTTCGGCTTCGCCTGGAATGGCTCCAGTTCGCCCCCTCGCACCTGAGTGAACGTGGCGACTCCGCTGGTCACAATGGAGCCTTCCTTGCGCACCGTCGATCGTTCGGTGCCCGGCGCACGGACGAGCTGACCGGCGGGCTCAGTGGTGGGCGCAGCGGCAGGCCCAGCGCCGGGCTGACCGGACAAGGCGGCTGGCGTGGCCGCCAGGGACTGTCCGATGGCCAGTTCGGGCGCTGCCCCCGGTCGATAGGTGAGCCCGCGCTCCATCGCACCGGCCACCAGCGTGGTGATCGCGGCCTCGATGGTCTTGCCAGGGTCGGCAATGACGTCGATGTCGTGCTCCCCGTACTGGCCATTCACTCGACGCAGCTCCCCGAGGATCATCTCGGGGTGGGTGGCGAAGTACTCGTTGACTACCACCTCGCCGTCCACGGTTACGACCGGGGCGAGCGACATCCACGACTCACCTCGAACCTCTGCACCAGGGGGCCGCTTGGACAGCACCAGGATGTCGCACACCACATCGGTGCCCGCTGCCGCTCGAAACGTCCCAGCGGGCAGTCGGATCGCGCCGACCAGGTCGGCCCGCTCGGCCATGGCTTGACGAGCCGCGTCTGCCTTGGCGTCCAGGGTGAATCGACTGGTGACGACAGCTATGAGTCCACCGGGTCGGGTGAGATCGAGACCTTTCATGATGAAGTGGTTGTGGATCGAATGGCGACCGGCGTTGTGATCCGGATCGTGGAGGGTCAACTTGCCGAAGGGGACGTTCCCGATCACAAGGTCGACGGCACCGGGCGCGAGCCTGGTCTCTGCGAAGGACTCGGTGCGGATGTCGGCCTCGGGGTAGAGGGCCGCGGCGATGGCAGCGGTCACCGGGTCGAGCTCGACCCCGGTTACGGCACAGCCCCGGGGGGCGAAGCCGATGAAGTTGCCGGACCCACACCCCGGCTCTAGCACTCGTCCGGTGGCAAACCCGAGGTCGGTGACTACGGACCACACTGCTTCGACCACTTCTGCCGAGGTGTAGTGCGCGTTGATGGTGGTGCGCCTCGCCGCGTCGAGCTCCCGATCGGAGAGGAGCACGGCCAGCTCTGCCCGAGTCGTCGCGAATCGGGCGTTGGTGTCGTCGAATACTTCGGGGACCGCACCCCAGCTCGCCCACCGGGCGAGGGTGGCCTGCTCGTCGGGGCTCGGCTCTCTCGATTCCGACTGGAGCAGCCGCAAGGTGCGGAGTGCAGCCAGGTTGGCCGCGACTTTGGCCCTCTGGCCAGGTGGGGCGAGGTCAGCCTGTCCGGTAGGGCGAAATGCGACTAATCCTCGGCGAGCAGCATCTCCCGTTGCATCTGAACCCACTCCAGCATCGAGCCCGCCGCCGGATTCGCCTCGTCGTCGAAGTCCTCTTCGGCCCCCTCGGTCCAATTGGCCGTGCGACGGTCCCTCTCCGGTGGGGGATAGAGCAGCTCGCGGATCGTCTCCTCGGCCATCTGTCGAGTCGCCAGGTCGTTGCCGCCCAGCTCCGGTCTCGAGAGCTTCGAGTAGATCGAAGAGACTTGGTTCTCGGCTGTCTCCCCGATCTCGGTGAAGTAGGCCTCTTTGTCCTCGATCTCCGAATACCACATCGGGCAGTACTCGGCCAGGTAGTCCTTCGCCTTTTGGCCGTAGTTGTTCATCAGCGTCACCTTTCAGCAGCTCGTCAAAGTTGAGCTGGTTCTCACTGCTCCTGCGCCAGCTTCGGCGTCTCAACGGTGCCTCCCTTCAGCGTAATTGGCGGATGCGACACGCACGACCCCGGTGCCCTCGGCCGCAAGCCGCCCTCTGGGCGGATGGAGATGGACCGGGTGTAGGGGCGGGGGCGGGTCAAACCGCTCTTGTCTGGCCTCTACCGGCCCCGGCCAGTGCTTGCCAGCGCCTGGTCGACGTCGAGTTCGAGGTCCAAATCGAGGTCCGGGTCCAAGTCGATGGTCGTCGCCGTCGACTTGTTCGGCTCGACTCCCTCGACCTCCATCGGCACCGACTCGGCGAGCAGGTGTTCCAGCTCTGGCGGCGTCTCTGGTTCCGTCGAACGTCCCGCCTCGACCTCTCGCTCCGCTTCCTGGCGGGCGAGAGCCTGTTGGGCGACCAGTGCGTGTAACTCCCGTTCGGCCCGCTTGCGCTCCTCGAGCTGGCGGGCAGCCTCGGCTGCCAGGCGTCGTTCTGCCTCGGCCTCTTGGTGGTGGCGCCGGGAGCGCACCTCGCTCATCTGGAGCCCACCAGAGAGCGAGGTGCGCAGCATCTGGGTGAGGTGTCCGTGCAGCTCTTGGGCGATGTTCTCGTCGTCAGCCATCGTTGTGCTCCTTCGTCGTCAGTGTGGTGGTCGGGGCCGGCATGGGTGCTTCTTTGGGTGCCGGTTCGGAGGTCCACGCTTTGGTGTCTCGGCGGTGGCGGGTGTGGCAGTGTCCGAAGGGGCCGGTGTCGGGGTGGCACAGCCGGGGCAGGTGCCGGTCAGCGTGGGTGAGCCACCACGCGCTCTTCCAGGGCCCTCCGCCGATGCGCCCGAACTCCCAGGCCTCCCACAGCGCATCGAGACGCTCGACGGCCTCAGGGTGGTCCCACCACCTCGGGCACCACTCGACGGTGCGGGTGATCTCCCGCTCCATCCTCGGACACAGCCACTCGGCCACCCAGGTTGCGGTGTCGGGGTAAAGGGGGGAAGACCCCGCCGGCCACAGCGGTGCCGTCGCACACCCGTCCTCCTGTGGGGCCGGAGGCTCGGCCCCGGTGGGCAGGTGCGGGTCCACGATGCCCGCCTCAGCATTGTTCACGTGCGCTCCGGAACTGGCGTGGGAGATTGGGTGTGGCTCGGGAACCGCGCGGCCAGGGACTCCCGCACCGATGGACCGAACCGGCCGTCGAGGACGCTCTCGGTGCGGATGAGCACCGGGTCGATGCCCGAGGCCATCAGCAGTGCCCGTCCTCGGGGGAGCGCGGCCAAGGTCGCCACATCGAAGATCGGCTCCCGTCTCGTCGCGTACGACCGGCTCTGACCCATGCGCCCGCCGTTGTACGAGGTGGTGAGTTGGCGGGCGTCCATCTCCCCGCACACCGCGGAGATGTCGCGGAGGA
>DATNLP010000557.1:0-7139 GCA_035602795.1 Acidimicrobiales bacterium
CTCCCAACGTCAGGGCCACCAGAGGTCCTGACGTTGGGACCCCGCCGCCTGCCAGACAGCACATGCGCGACGAGCCTCTGGTTCGTCGCGCCCGAAAAGAACCTACGAAGTCCCACTTGACATGCCGTTCCACATCAGTCAGGTCGGGCGGGGGGGCGGCCATCCCGGCACGAGTCCGAGCTCTCGGCACAGCCGGCGCGACGAGACCATCTGCCCGGCGTGGCCGGCCGCGTCGGGCTCGTCGGCCAGCCAGGCCGCCACCTCACCCGCCACCTCGGGCGGCGCCGGCACGTGCCCGGCCTCCGTGAGCACCTTGTCCATGCCCGAGGCGCGCATCGACTCGGTCAGGGTGAGGCCCGGCGCAATGGAGAAGGCCATGATGCCGGCGTCGCCGAACTCCACCTGGCACATGTCGGTCACCCGGTGGAAGGCGGCCTTGGCCGCCGCATAGGCGACACCCCACCCACCCCGGCCGACCGGAGCGGGTGGCGTGGTGAAGGCCGCCTCCGACAGCATGTTGACCAGTCGCCCTTCGCCGCGCTCGAGCATCTGGGGCACCACGAGCTGAATGAGGCGCAGCGGGTGCAGGTAGTCGCCCACCAGGCAGCGCTCGGCCAGCTCGAGCGGCAGGTCCAAGATGCGGTCCATCGTCCCGGGCCCTTGGTAGATGGCGTTGTTGACCAGTACGTCGACCCGGCCCCGGAAGCCCAGCGCCTCCCCGGCCGCGGCCTCGACCGACGAGCGGTCCATCAGGTCCATGGGCACGGCCAGGCACGTGCGGCCGTGTGCCTCGATGTCCGCCGCCGTCGACTCGAGGCTGCCGGCGATGGGCGTCGCCTCGTCGGGCGACAGGACGCTGGAGGGTTGGGCCCGGCCGTCCCCCTCCTTCACCGTGCGCGCCGTGATGACGACGTCGAAGCCGCGCCGGGCCAGCGCAACGGCGGCGCAGCGACCGATGCCGCGGCTGGCGCCGGTGACCAACGCCACCCGGCGCGACTCCTCAGCCATGCCCCACCTACATCATCCCGGCGATGTGGTAGCCGCCGTCGACGTGGAGGACCTCGCCGTTGACGTACGACGAGGCGTCGCTGCACAGGAACACCACGACCCGCGCCACGTCGTCGGGGGTGCCCAGGCGTCGGGTCGGGTTGGCGCCGGCCAGGCGCTCCTGTACGTCGCGGGGAACGTTGGCCGCCGCGGTGGCCGTCATGATGAACCCGGGCGCGATGGCGTTGGCCCGGATGCCGTCGGGGCCGTAGCGCGCCGCCAGGTGCCGCGTCAGCTGGTTCAGCGCGGCCTTCGACACGCCGTAGGCCACCCGGATGGACTCGCCGATGGTGCTGGCGCCCGAGGAGATGGTGACGATGGAGCCGCCGCCCCGCGCCGTCATGAACGGGATGGCGTGGCGGGCCAGGAGCAGCGCGCCCCGGGTGGTCGTCTCGATGGCCCGCTCCCACACCCCCAGGTCGACGCCAAGGGCGTCGCTGTCGAGGCGCGGGTGGGTCCACGCCGCGTTGTGGTCCACGCAGTCGACTCCGCCGAACTCGACCACGGCGCGTTCGACGAAGGCGGCCACCGACTCGTTCCGGCGTACGTCGCAGACGAGGCCGATGGCGCTGCCGCCGGAGGCCAGGACCTCGTCGGCCACCGCAGAGGCGCCGTCCTGCGTGACGTCGCCCACAGCGACCGACGCGCCTTCGGCGGCCAAGCGCAGTGCCGTGGCCCGGCCGATGTCCGAGGCCCCACCGCTGAGCAGTACCACCTTGCCGTCGAGCTGTCCCATCTCAGTCCTTGCTCCCGGACATCGGCGGCCCGAGCCCGGGGACGAGGTTGCTGACGAGGGCCGCCAGCGGGAACGTCCCGACGTGCCCGGCTGTCATGCCGCCATGCTAAGACTCGCGAAGTGCCGGTGCTCCCACCAGGAGTTCTGCGCCGAACGGGGACCTCCGTCAATTGGGCCGGGGGCAAGACGGCGTGGGAGCATCGAGGGTATGCGAGTCCACCGCACCTTCGCTTTCGTGGACGTCTCGGGCTTCACGGCGCTGACCGAGCTCGAGGGCGACGAGCGCGCGGTCGACGTGCTGACGGCCTTCCGGGCCATTCTGCGCGACATCTGCTCGCGCCGCGGGGTGCGGATCGCCAAGTGGCTGGGTGACGGCGTGATGCTGGTGTGCGTCGACACCCGGCCGCTGCTCGAAACCATTCTGGAGATGCATCACATCGTGAACGAGGTCTCCGGACCGGTCCAGACCGTCTCCATCCGCTCGGGCATCACCTCGGGCAACGTGATCCTGATGGAGGGCGACGACTACGTGGGCCACTGCGTGAACGTGGCGTCCCGCCTGTGCGACCTGGCGGCGGGCGGAGAGGCGCTGGCCGATCCGTCCGTCATGGACCACCTGCCCAGCTGGGGCTTGGCGCAGGAAGAGACGCAGGTCACGCTGCGCGGCGTCGAGAAGCCGGTTCCCGCCTCCAGCATCCGCATGGCGCTGGCCGGCGAGGAGGGCTCCCGCGACCCCATCTGCGGGCTGCCGCTCACCCACGACACGGCCGAGGAGATCGCGCACGACGTCCGGGGCGCCGTGGTGCTGTTCTGCTCGCCGGGCTGCCTCGACACCTGGCGCCGGCGGCCCGCCCGCGCCACTCGCTGAGCCCGACCCGCTCTCCCGCCACGAGACTGGGCGCAGGCGCAGTGGCGCGCCGCGGCATGTAGGTATATACAATGTATTTATGTACCACACGGCGGATGACCTGGGCCTGGAGCTTCTCCCGGACCGGATGGAGCTCGGTCCGGACTCCTTGCTGTGGCGTTGGGCGGGGGACACCCGGATCGCCCTCATGGGCGCCTCCATCGGCCTTCTCCAGCTCATGCACCCGGCCATCGGGGCCGGGGTGCTGGAACACTCCGACTTCTTCGGCGACCCCTACGGGCGGGTGTTCCGCTCGCTGCCACGGATTTTGGGTGCCGTCTACGACGGGCCGGACGCCGATTCCACCGGCAAGGAGGTGCGAGAGTTCCACCGCTCCATCAAAGGCCTCGACGCGGAGGGCCGGCGCTACCACGCGCTCGACCCGGAGACCTTTTGGTGGGCTCACGCCACGTTCCAGTACATGGCCGAGCAAGTGGTGGACCGCTTCGACGACCACCGCCTCACACCGGCCGAGCGCGAGCAGCTCTACCGCGAGGGGGTCGAGTGGTACCGGCGTTACGGCGTGAGCGACCGAGCGGTCCCGCCCACCCGCGCCGCGTTCGGCGAGAAGTGGGACACCTACTGTGCCGAGGTGCTCGAGCTGAACCCGGCGGCCGAGTGGGTGCTCGACACGCTGCGGCACTCCACGTTGAGCGCCGAGCCGCTGCTGGCGCCGCAGCTGGCCTTCCTGCGGCCGTTGGCGCGCATCACACCCGTTCGCCTGTCGGTGTTCCGCGTCCTGCGCGTCGCCGCCTTCGGCGGCCTGCCCCCCGTGGTGCGCCAGCGGTTCGACATCCCGTGGTGCGTGGCGGACGCCGTGGCACTGCGGAGCCTCGAGCTGTGGGTGCGCCGGGCCTGGCCCCTGGTCCCCGGCACGGTCCGTTGGCAGCCGCGGGCGCAGGCCGGCTGGGAGCGGGCGCGGGCGGCACAGGCCGCCTGACCGTGGCCCGCCGCAAGATCACCGTCGAGCTCGCGCCCATGATGGGCGCCTTCAACGCGGTGGCGTCGGCCGACAGCTCGGTCGAGCACATCCTCGACGCGGGCGCCGACCTCATGCTGCGCTACGGCCTGACGCGCTGGAGCATGGAGGACGTGGCTGAGCGGGCCGCCATCGGTCGCACCACCGTCTACCGCTCCTTCGCCTCGCGCGACGAGCTGGTGCACGCCGTGCTGGCGCGAGAGCTGCGCGCCACCATCGGGCGCATCACGGCCGCGGCCGCGGCCGCCGATTCCCCCGAGGATGGCATCGTCGAGGGGGCGCTGACCGGGCTGGCCGCCTTGCGCAGCTCGTTGGTGGAGAAGCTCCTCGTGTCGGACCCCGGCACCATTTTGCCGTTCCTCACCACGAGCGCCGGCCCACTCGTTGCGCTGACCAGCCAGCTCCTGGTCGCACAGGCCGGCGCCGCCGGCGCCACCATCGACGACGCGCAGGCGCAGGAGCTCGCAGAGATCGCGGCGCGTCTGGGGCTGTCGTTCATCCTCACCCGCGACACCGTGTTCCCCGTGCACGACGAGGAGGCGCTGCGCCGGGCGCTCCGGCGGCTGCTGCGGCCGGTCCTCGCCCCGCTCTTCGACTCCGCGCCCGCCGCGGGTTGAATCCGGCGCCCGCGCCAGGAGCGGGGCTCTTGCACCGGGCAGACGGGCGACCGTCCCCTTAGAGGTAGGTCGCGCCGTCGGGCGAGACGACGACGACGTGCAGGGTCGCCACGTCGCCCGGCTCCTCCCAGATCCGGACGGCCAGGGCATCGCCCGGCTCCCAGTCCACGACCACGGGCTGCCCGTCGACGAGCCCCCGGGCCAGCGCACCCAAAATGGCACCGTCGAGCGCGGGTGGGAGGGCGTCGAGGACGGCCCGGGCCTCGGCCGCTTCCTCGTTCTCCAGGCCGTCGAGCACGCCGACGGCCTCGACGGCATGGCGCACGCTCGACGCGGCCTGGACGGCCCTCTGGGCGCCGCCATACGCCTCCGGGTCGTTGGTGGAGAGGATGGCGTTGAGGGGACGGACGATCGCGGCACCTGCCATGAGCCGCACCCTAACGCAGTGGCGGTGTGGCAATCAGGAGAACACGTGCCGCGCCCGGCGTCACCGCTTCCCCCGCCGCAGCGGCGGTGCCACACTTCTTGGATGCGACGGCATCCCCCGGCCGAAGCGAGGTAGGGCGTGCTCGACCCACCGCCCATTCAGTTCGCGGTGCGCGACGGCAAGCATCTGGCCTTCCAGTCGGCGGGCGGCGGGCCGGACCTGGTCTTCGTCGGCGGGGCGCTGGCCATTTCGCTGTCGTGGGAGCAGACCGCGCCGGCCCGGGGCCTGCGCCGCCTGGCCAGCTTCAGCCGGTTCGTCACCTACGACCAGCAGGGCATGGGCTACTCGGACCGCATGGACCTGTCGTCCCCGCCGACGCTCGAGGACCTGGTGCTCGACCTCGAGGCGGTGGTCGAGGCGGCCGGGGTCAGCGATCCGATCCTCTTCGGAACCCACAACGGCGGCGCCGTGGCCGCCCTCTACGCCTCGCGCCTTCCGGTGCGCCAGCTGATCCTCTGCAACACCTGGGCCAAGCTGGAGCGGTCCGACGACTTCCCCATCGGGCTGCCCACCGAGCTTCTCGACCAGATGGCCGAGCGTTACGACAAGCAATGGGGCGACGGGCAGATCTCCGACCTCTACGCCTCGCGCCGTGGCTTCGAGCCATCGTCCCGATACGAGCTGGCGTCGACCAGCCACAACCAGTTGGCGCATCTGCTCGTGCTCAACCGCACCTACGACATCCGCGACGTCCTCCCCACCATCTCGGCACCCACGCTCGTCCTGCACATGGAGGACAACATCAACATTCCGGCGGCCCACGGCGAATACATCGCCGCCACCATTCCGGGGGCCCGCCTGGTCCTCCTGCCGGGCAGCGACCACCTGTTCCTCCGCAACCACTCCACCGCGGTCATCGACGAGGTGGAGCAGTTCGTCACGGGCGCGCGCACGCTCTTCGCCGACCGCGTGCGCACGACGATGCTCTTCACCGACATCGTCGACTCCACCGCCCTGGCGGCCTCCATGGGCGACGACAAGTGGGGCGCGCTGATCGACGAGCACAACGAACGGGTGCACCGCCTGGTCGTCCAGCACGGCGGTCAGGACCTTAAGAGCACGGGGGACGGATTCCTGGTCGCCTTCGACGAGACGGACGCCGCCGTCCGCTGTGCCATGGCCTGCCAGGATGCCGTGGTCGACCTCGAGATTGAGCTGCGGGCGGGGGTGCACGTCGGCGAGGTGACCCGCATGGGCCACAGCGACCTGTCGGGCCTGGCCGTCCACCACGCCCAGCGCCTGTGCGCCCGGGCCGAGGGTGGGCAGGTGCTGGTGTCGGCCGACGTGCGCGGGGCGTGCGAGGACTCCGACCTCGCGTTCGAGGACCGCGGCCTGGCCACGCTGAAGGGGATTCCCGGCAAGTGGGAGATCTTCGAGGCGCGCCGCCCGAGATCGCCCGAGGGGGAAGCCGGCGCCGGACGACGGGGTGGTCTGCCCACCGGATCTTGACATGTGACCAAAAGGTCACATAATGTGGCGGGGTGGACGAGGTGTTCAAGGCACTGGCCGACCCCACCCGGCGCAGCTTGCTCGACGAGCTGTTCCGCCAGGACGGCCAGACCCTGGGCATGTTGGAGGAGCGGTTCCCCATGTCGCGCTTCGGCGTCATGAAGCACCTCAAGGTGCTGGAGGAGGCCGGGCTGGTCGTCACGCGACGGCGGGGCCGGGAGAAGCTCCACTTCCTCAACCCGGTGCCCATCCGGCTCGTCCACGACCGTTGGGTCAGCAAGTACTCCGAGCCCTGGGTGGCCGGGTTGAGCGACATCAAAGAGAGGTTGGAGAGACAGATGGAAAAGGTGTACGAGATCTTCATCAAGACCACGCCCGAGCGGTTGTGGGAGGCCATCGTGGACCCCGAGATCCGGGCCAAGTACAACTTCGGCGCCGCCGTCAACTCGGACTGGACGGTGGGCTCGCCCATCAGCGTGGACGTGGCCGAGCACGACGTGCATCTCGGCGAGGGCGAGGTGCTCGAGGTCGACCCGCCCCGTCGCCTGGTGCACACCATGGCGGCCGTGTGGGACGACGAGGTGCGCGCCGAGGGCTTCTCGCGGGTGACGTGGGAGATCGAGCCGGTGGGGGACTCGTGCCATCTGACGCTCACGCACGACCAGCTGCGCGACGGCGCCAACGCCCAGCTCTACGGCGGCTGGCCCATGATCCTCTCGGGCCTCAAGACGTGGCTGGAGTCCGGTCAGCTGCTGACGACACCCGGCTCGCTGATGTACGGCTAGGTCCGGCGGGGCGGGCCCGGTCGTAGGCGGCCATGAGCAGGGTCAGGAGTCCGAAGCCGGCCCCGAGCAGGCACACGCCCGCCCAGCCGTGGGTGGCGTAGAGCGTGCCGGCGGCGATGGAGCCGACCGCGC
>DATNLP010000219.1:0-13091 GCA_035602795.1 Acidimicrobiales bacterium
GTGGCGACGGCGCCGCGCCGCTGGCGGCGCTCCGGGGCCGGGGCTCGGAACGGTGAGCGCTCCTCCGACTCGAGCGGCGGCATCGGCGGTGCCTCGGCGTCCTCGTCGCGCTCGGGCAGGCGGCTGACAATGCCCGACCACAGGCCCTCGGGCGGCGTCTCGACCGTGTTGCCCAGGGCGGCGGCCACCTCACGCAGGCCATCGAGCTCGGCCCGGCAGCGCGGGCAGCCCGCCAGGTGCTCCTCGAGCTCGACGAACTCCTCGCCGTCCACGGCGTCCAGGGCGTAGGCGCCCAGGAGCTCGCTGGCCTGGTCGTGCGACATCACGCCTCCACCCCCCGCACCCCGGAGTCAGCCAGGACGGCCCGCATGCGCCGCATGCCGTTGCGAATACGGCTCTTCACCGTGCCCTCGGGCTGGCCCAGGAGCGCGGCCACTTCCCGGTAGGTGCGCCCGTCGAAGTAGGCCAGCTCGATGGCCCGGCGCTCCTCCTCGGGCAGCGCACCCATGGCCGTGGCCACCTGGTCGGCCACGGCCAGATCCCACACCTCGTGCTGGATGTCGTAGCGGGTCCGGGCCGTCCGCATGGCGTCCCTGGCCTCGCGCTGGCGGCGAGAGCTGGAGGAGCGCACGGCGTCCACGGCCCGGGCGTGGGACTGGGCCAAGAGGAACGAGCGCAGCGACCCACGGGTCGGATCGAAGCGGTCGGGCTGGTTCCAGAGCCGCAGGAAGACCTCCTGGGTGACGTCCTCCGCCTCGGCGCCGTTGTTGAGCACGCGCTTGGCCAGGCCGTAGACGGCGCCACCGTGGCGCCGGTACACCTCGGCCAGGGCCACCTCGCTGTAGCGGGCAATCGATGTGACGAGCTGGGCGTCGCTGACCTTGTCGATGTCCCGCATGTCCGTCCTGTTCGGGGCCGGCCCCCCCAGTGGATGTGCACGAACTCATCCGGGCGTAGCCTGTGCTCCGGATAGTAGGTCGCCATGCGAACCACGATTGACTCCTACAAGTCCCGAGCGGGACGGCTGGACCTGGAGGGCATCGACTTCGACGACTTCCGGGACGAGCCGCTGGCGCCGGACGCCCTGCGGTCCCTGCGCTACATGCACGACGTCGAGCACCACACCGTGTGCTACCTGCGCGACCTGCTGCTGACGCCCGCCCACCAGGACCCCGAGATCACGTCCTTCCTCTCCTGCTGGGTGTTCGAGGAGATGTGGCACGGCGAGGCCATCGCCGAGGTGCTCGAGGCGCACGGGGAGCAGGCGGGCGCACCCCGAATTGAGGCATTGCGCCACAAGCGGCGGCGCAAGGAGGCGGTCACCACGTTCAGCACCATCGGGCTCGCCGCCTTCTCCGGGCGCGCCTTCGTGGCGCTCCACATGACCTGGGGCGCCATCAACGAGTGGACGACACAGGCCGGGTACGCCCGCCTGTCGGAGACGGCCGGACACCCGACGCTGCGCGAGCTCCTCCGGCGCATCATGAAGCAGGAGGGCGGCCACATCGATTTCTACGCGTCGGAGGCGACGCGACGCCTGTCCGACAGTCTGAAGGCGCAGAAGCTGACGCGGTTCGCGCTCAAGCACCTGTGGCGGCCGGTCGGCTCGGGCGTCATGCCCAAGCACGAGGTGGGCTTCCTGGTCGACTATCTCTTCAAGGGCGAGCAGGGGCGCGCCGTCGTGGAGCGCATCGACCGCCGCGTCGACCGGCTCCCCGGGCAGGAGAACTTGCACCTGCTGACAAGCGCCGTCGGGCAACTCGCTCCCTCGTAGCAGCGTCGCCGCACGCGGCGGCGCGCCGGGCGGCTCGAGACCGCCGAGCTGGGGCGACCGGGCAGATCGACGCCATGTACAGCGGCCGAGGGTCCACGATCTGGACCGATCGGACGGTAGATGAGCGTCCGGGGGCGGGGGCGCCGGACGTCGGGTGCGAGTGGAGCGTCACACCTCGAGGAGGTCCTCGCCGAACAGGACGTTCCCGCCGAAGTGCTGCCGGGCGAGAGCGAGCCACTCCTCGGCGGCACCAGGGGCTGGCGTGGGCGCCTGGTGGGTCAGCACCAACGTGGCCACCCCGGCGCGGGCCGCCGTCTGCGCCGCCTGCTCGACGGTCGAGTGGTAGTCGATGATGTCGACGAAGCGCTGCATCGGCACCAGCCGGACGAGATCCTGACGGATCACGGTCTGGACGTGGACATCCGCACCGACGCAGAGCTCGTCGAGCCCGTCGCAGGGCACGGTGTCACCGGCCACGACGATGGAGCGACCCGCATGCTCGAACCGGAAGGCCAGGGTCGGTTCGACCGGCCGGTGGTCGGTCGCCGCCGCGATGACCCTCACATCGCCGTCGTCGAGGAGTACGCCGGGCGTCAGCTCCGTGACGGCCACCTCAGGGCTCCACGTCAGGTCGGCATGGTGGGCCAGTCGGTACGACAGGTCGGGAGCGAGCATGGCGAGGGCGCCGTCCACGACCTGACCCGTGCCTGCGGGACCGAAGACCTTCAGCGGCGTGGGCTGGCCCGACATGATCCAGTGCGTCGTGATGACGTCGTTCAGGTCACAGATGTGATCGCTGTGCAGATGAGTGAGGAGGACGCTCTCGAGCATGACCGGCAGGGTGCCGGCGGCCGCCAGGCGCATGCAGACACCCCGGCCGGCATCGACCAGGAACCGTCTTGCTCCAGCCTTGATCAGCGTCGCCGCGCCGGCGCGGTTCGGATCGGGCAGCGGGTTCCCGGTGCCGAGGAGCACGGCGGACAAGGAGCTCTGAGGTGCGACGGCGGAGTGCACCGACGGAATCTAGGCCAGGCCGGCACCCGGGCGTCCGCCTGTGGCGACCGAGGTGTGCGGCCCCGGGGACGCGAGGCGCGCACCGGCCGGCGGAGGATTGGGAACGATGGCGGCCTCGTCTCCGTGAAGGACCAGACCCTCTGGTACGACTCGTGACCTTCGTCCCCGGGCCGGCGCCGTCGGCGCCTGAGCACGAGCAAGTCACCCCCAGGTGAAGCGGGTCTGCTCCTCCGCCCGCCGCCAGTCGGTGCGCCGCCAGAAGCCCATCGCCCGCGCGTCCGTCTCGATCACGGTGGCCTGCAGGCGACGTGCCCCGTGCGCGGAGATGCGTTGCACCGCCGCCTGCAGCAGGCGCGTGCCCAGCCCGCCTCCGCGGTGCGCGGGCGCCACGGCCAGCCGGTAGATCGTGCCCCGCCAGCCGTCCCACGCCGCGATCACCGACCCGACGATCTGGCCCGACGACTCGCCGAGGATGAGGGCGCCCGGATCGTGCTCCAGCAGGCCGGTCAAGGCCGTGGCGTCGTCGGTCGACGACGGTTCGGCCGACTCCCGCCACAGGGTCAGTACCGCAGCGATGTCTTCGAGTCGGGCCGGTCGGAGCGTGATCATCGGGCAATGCTACGAAGCGGCGAACGAGACGGCGGTCGTCAGCTGATCAGCTCGAAGAGCACATGGCGGGCGCGCTCGAGCTGGGCGCGGGTCACCCGCTCGTCGGGATGGTGCGCCAGCAGCGGATCCCCGGGCCCGAAGTTGGCGGCCGGCACGCCGTGATCCCAGAACGAGGCCACGTCGGTCCAGCCGACCTTCGCCCGCGGCACGGCGCCGCTCTTCTCGACCAGCGCGGCGAGAAGCGGATGGCCGAGGGAGGGTGGCGCGCCGTCGCCGGCGTCAATGAGCTCCCACTCGTCGCCGGGCTCGAGCTCGTCGTCCAAGAGGGCGTGCAAGGAGGCCACGGCCTCGGCCTGCCTGCGGTCCGGGGCGTAGCGGTGGTTGAGCACGATGCTGGCCCGGTCGGGCACGACGTTGCCGGCCACTCCCCCTTCGACGGCCACCACCTGGAGCTGTTCCGCGTAGGTGCACCCGTCGAGCACGACCTCTCGGCCGGGCCAGGCCGAGACCCGGCCGATCAACGAGCCGACCCGGTGGATGGCGTTGCGACCGGTGAACGGCCGCGCCGTGTGGGCGCGCACGCCCTTGACCGTGATCCGGATGCGCAGCGTCCCCTGGCACCCCGCCTCCACCAGCGCGTCGGTCGGCTCACCGAGAATGGCGGCGTCGCCCGCCAGGAGCTCGGGCCGCTGGCGCCAGAGCTGGAGCAGCCCGCTGTCCTCCCGGCCGATCTCCTCGCGGGCATAGAAGCACCAGGTGACGTCGACCGATGGCTCGGCCAAGGTGGCGGCCAGGTCCAGCATGACCGCCAGCCCGCCCTTCATGTCCGAGGCGCCCACGCCCCAGACCTCGTCGCCCTTCAGCCGCGGCTCGTCGTTGTCGACGGGCGGGACGGTGTCGAGGTGCCCGGCCAGCACCAGACGCTGGGGGTGCCCCAACGTCGTCCGGGCCACGACGTTGTCCCCCACCCGCTCGACCTGCAGCCAGGGGCAAGGCGCGAGCACCGCCTCGACGGCGGCAGCCATCGCGTCTTCGTGGTGACTCACCGACGGAATGGCCACCAGGTCGGCGGTAGCGGCCAGCAGGTCGCGCCTGACGTCGCTCACACGATCAGGTGCTGGCGCCGTGGTCGCGCAGGACCTCGTTCAGCTGAGCCTTGTCGTGGCGCTCCCCCTCGCTCAGGCGCTTGATGACGAGCACGCACGGCACGAAGAACTCTCCCCCCGGGTACTCTCGCCGCCGACTGGCCCGGATGGCGACGCACCAGGGCGGCACGACGCCGCGCGAGATCTCCTCACCCGTCTCGGCGTCGATGACCGGGATGGACGGATCGAGGAAGCTGCCGGCGCCCAGCACCGCCCCCTGGCCGATGCGCGCCCCGCCCGTGACCATGCAACGGCTCCCGACGAAGGCGTCGTCCTCCACCACCACCGGGACCGCGTTGGGCGGCTCGAGCACGCCCCCGATCCCGACCCCGCCGGCCAGGTGCACCCGTTCGCCGATCTGCGCGCACGAGGCCACCGTGGCCCAGGTGTCCACCATGGAGCCAGCCCCCACATAGGCGCCGATGTTGACGTACGAGGGCATCAGCACGACCCCGCGCCCGAGGAAGCAGCCCCAGCGCGCCGACGCTCCAGGCAGGGCGCGCACGCCGGCTGCCGCGAAGCCATGTTTGAGGGGCAGCTTGTCGGCATACTCGAACGGCCCGAGCTCGACGGTCTCCATGCCGCGCAGCGAGAAGAGCATGAGGATCGACTTCTTCAGCCACTCGTGGACCACGACCTGGTCGGTCGCCCGGTCCACCTCGGCCACCCGCGCTTCGCCCCGGTCGAGCAGCTCGATGGCCTCTTCCACCAGCGCCGCCGCGTCGGCGTCGGCGGGCGAGAGCTCGTCCCGCCGCTCCCACAACTCCTCGATGCTCGCCTGCAGATCAGCCATGCCGCACCTTATCGAGCGTCGGGCCCGGTCACGCCGGCCGGTGCTCGGTCCGCGCCGGTGTCGGCGTGACGAAGAGCATCGACGCCGTCCGGGCGATGTCCGCCCGATGCCAGGCGCCTTCGGGGACGAGCAGGCTCTGCCCGGCCACCAGGTCGACGGCGCGCCGGCCGCGCCCGTCGTCGAGGTGGAACACGACCGAGCCCGAGAGCACGTGGACCAGCTCGACCCCGACCGGGTGCCGCTCCCAGTAGGTCCACGGCGCGACATAGTCGAACACGCTCAGGACCCGGCCGTCCTGGAACTGAGGGACCTCGGCCCGGCGGCGCCAGGTCTCGTCGTCGACGTCCAGACACGCCATGGACTGGTCCGCGGCCAGGTGGATCACCGTGCCGCGCTCGAGGGCGCGATCGTCCGGCTGGTCGGCCGAGGTTGTCGGGGTCGTCATGTCACCATCGTCAGGCCTGACCGCCCTGAGCGGTAGAGGGATCCCGGCTGGCGCCAGTCATAACATTTACTTATGACCATACAGACAGAGGACATCACGTGCTTCTTGGCCGTGGTCCGGGAGGGGAGCTTCGGCCGGGCCGCCAGCTCGCTGCTGGTCTCCCAGCCGGCCGTCAGCGATCGCATCGCCCGCCTGGAGCGAGACGCCGGCGCGCCCCTGTTCCGGCGCAGCACCCGCGGCGTGACGCTCACGCCGGCCGGCGAGGCTTTCGTGCCCTACGCCGTTCGCACCGTCGAGCTGCTGGACGACGCCGTCACCACCATCGGGGCGCTCGACGAGGCACCGCGCTTCCGCGTCGCAGTGCACACCACGTTTGCGCACCGCGCCGTCGACCTCGTGCTCGGCTCCCTCGAGCCGCTCCGGCGCAGCATCAAGCTGCGCGACGCCCACTCCGACACCATCGTCGCCATGCTGCTGGACGGTGCCTGCGACGTCGGCTTCATCGTCCCGGGCACCCGCCCCCCTGCGCTGCGCTTCGTGGCACTCCCGCCGGATCCGGTCGTCGCCGTGGTCGCGTCGGCGCACCCGTTGGCCGGACGCCCGGCCACCTTCGAGGAGCTGGCCGAGCACCGCGTCGCGTTCAATCGCTTCGGCTCGGGTGCCGTCGAGTTCGTGGCCCGGCTGCGTGCATCCGGCGTGCCCGAGTCGCGATGGACCGAGTGCTCCGATGCCGTCACCGCCCTGCACCTGGCGGCGCACCACGGTCACGTCGCCATGGTGACCGCGTCGCTGGTGGGCGGGCACGCGGCCGGAGCCGGCGTCGTGCCGCTGTCGGTCCGGCGGTTCCCACGTTGGACCATGCCGCTGACGCTGGCCTACCGGCACGGGGACCGGGACGAACCCGCGGTCGCCGCAGTCCGGTCAGCCGTGGCGCGCCTCGGGCGCGGCCGTCGCGCCGCGCCCTGAGCCGACGTGGGTGCCGTGGTCGACCCGTTCAGCGGTGGCGGCCCTCACGCGGACCAGAACCGGTCACTCTCCTCCGGCAACGCCTCGACCATGCGGTACTCGCTCATGCGGCCCCCTGCCGACAGGTGGATGAGGATCCCGGCGAAGTTGTGTAGCGACCGGCCCTTCCGGCGGGCGTGGATCTCCACCATGGCGAGGACGCTCCGGTCGTCGATCTCGTGGACTTGTGTCGTGACGGCTTCGAACGAGTCGGCCATGGACGCGAAGTCGGGGAACCGTTCCAAGAGTGCCTCGCTCCCCTCGACGTAGTCCGTGCCCCCCGCCGCGTTGGTGATGAAGGCACGCACGTCCGGATCGAAGCCCGAGGCGATCGCCTCCATGTCGGATGCCTGCATGGCCGCCACGAAACGCCGCACGAAGGCGCCCGGGGACTCAGGCGTCACGTCGCCCCGTCGGCGTCTCACGTCGGGCCAGGCGTTCCCCCACCAGCGCCAGGCGTTCCATCGGCTGGACCACCGCCACCCTCACGTGCCCCGGGCCCTCCTCCCCGTAGAGGTCGCCCGGGCTGACCAGGAGACCACCGTCCTCGGCCAGGGCCTCGGCCAGGGCCCAGGCGTCGGCCCACCGCACGGTCGGGACGGCCACCCACAGGTAGAAGCCACCCTCGGGAAGGGCGGCCGGGCACCCGTACGCCGTCAGGACCTCGGCCAGGTATCCCAGCCGTTCTTCGTAGCGGGCCCGCTGCACCTCCACGTGCTCGTCGTCGGAGAGCGCGGCCACCCCGGCCGCCTGCGCCGGGCCCGGCACCATGAGCCCCGCGTGCTGGCGCACGGCCCGCAGGAACTCGACCAGCTCGGCGTCGCCGGCGTAGAACCCGACGCGCACGCCGGCGAGGTTGGAGCGCTTGGACAACGAGTGGACCGCCACCACGCCCTCGGTGCCGTGCTCGAGGATGGAGCGGGGTGGACCGTCCCAGGTGAACTCCGCGTAGCACTCGTCGGAGAACACGGGCACCCCGTGCGCCCGGCCCCAGGCGGCTTCGGCGCCGAGATCGCCCAGGCCGCCGGTGGGGTTGGACGGCGAGTTCGACCACAGCAGCAGGGCCCGGGCCGCGTCGGCCTCGTCGACGGCGGCCAGGTCGAGACCGCCCAGCCGGCCGGGCGCGGGCGGCACGGCCACGGCGCGGCAGCCAGCCAGCTCGGCGCCCATGGCGTAGGTCGGGTACGACACCGCCGGGTAGAGGACGGTGTCGCGCTCGGGCTGGCGCAGGCGCAGCACGTGGGGCGCCGAGGCGACCAGCTCCTTCGTGCCCACGCAGGCGGCCACCGAGGTGGGTGCCTCGTCCAGCCCGAAGCGACGGGCCAGCCAGGCCGCCGCGGCCTGGCGCAGCTGCGGGGTCCCCGCCGAGGCGGGGTAGCCCCGCTCCGTGTCCGAGGTGGCCAGCGCCTCGACGACCCTCGGCAGCGGCGGGTCGCAGGGTGTGCCGATGGAGCAGTCGACCATGCCGCCGGGATGCGACTCGGCCAGCTTGGCCAGGCCGTCCAGGCGGTCGTAGGGGTACGGCGGCAGGCGGAACGTCATGGCGCCGCCACGAACTCGGCGAAGCGGGCCCGGCCCACGTCGTCCAGCACCACCTGGACGGTGGCCGACTCCTCACCATTGAGCTGACCGACCACCTCCCCCTCGCGGTGGATGGCGGCCAGCACGTCGCCGCGGGACCACGGCACGACCAGCTCGACCACGCGGTCGGAGCCGCGCAACCGGTCGCCGACGATCCGCAAGAGGTCGTCGACCCCCTCCCCCGTCCGGGCGGACACGAGCACCGAGCCTTCCAGGCTGTGCGCCAACGCCTTGGCCTCGTCCGGCGCCCGGTCGGCCTTGTTGACGACGATCAGTTCGGGCACGTCGGCGGCGCCGATCTCGGCCAGCACCTCGCGCACGGCCGCCATCTGGCCCTCGGCGTTGGCTGCGGTCCCGTCGACGACATGGAGGAGAAGGTCGGACAGGTGCACCGAGTCCAGCGTGGAGCGGAACGCCTCGACCAGCTCGTGGGGCAGCTTGCGCACGAAGCCGACCGTGTCGGTGACCAGGACGGTCTCGCCTCCCGGCAGCGACAGCTGGCGAGTGCGCGGGTCGAGCGTCACGAACAGGCGGTTCTCGGCCGGCACGCCGGCATCGGTCAGCTGGTTGAGCAGGGTGGACTTCCCTGCGTTCGTGTAGCCGACCAGCGCCAGCTCGCGGTGGCGCCCGCGCGCCCGGCTGCGGCGCTGCAGCGACCTCGTCCGCTCGACGTCGCGCAACTCGGCCTCCAGCTTGTGCATGCGCCGCACGAGACGGCGACGGTCGACCTCCAGCTGCGTCTCGCCCGGACCACGGGTGCCGATGCCGCCGGCCTGCTGGCTCAGCTGGGTGCCCCGCCCGCGCAGGCGCGGCAGCCGGTAGCGCAGGATGGCCAGCTCGACCTGGGCCTTGCCCTCCGGGCTGCGGGCGTTCTGGGCGAAGATGTCGAGGATCACCGCCGTGCGGTCGATGGCCGTGCGGCCGAACAGCTTCTCCAGGTTCCGGTGCTGCGCCGGCGTGAGCTCGTCGTCGAACACCACGGTGTCCGCGTCGAGGGTGCGGCTCAGCGCGGCGATCTCCTCGGCCTTGCCCCGCCCGACGAAGGTGGCCGGGTCGGGCGCGTCCCGCCGCTGCAGGACCCGTCCCACCACGTCGGCGCCGGCGCTGTCGACCAACTGGGCCAGCTCGTCGAGCTCCTCTTCGACCAGCTCGGTCGTCAAGCCCGGGAAGACCACCCCGACCAGGATGATGCGCTCCCGGAACGCACGCTCGATGAGCGTGCCGGGCAGCACGCTGCTCAAGAGAGCATCCCGGGGTGGATGTCGATGTCCGCCACCTTGCGTACGGGGCCCGCCAGGTGGGTGGTCGCCTCCTCGTCGGCCCCCAGGGAGACCTCGAGGATGCCGCCGGGATTGCGCACCCGGATCGCTCCGTCGCCCACCGTGCCCCAGCTGCGCGCCGCCGCGGCGGCGGCGACGCTGCCGGTGCCACAGGCCAGCGTCTCACCCACGCCGCGCTCCCAGACCCGGAAGTCGAGCACCTCGCCCTCGCGGTCCTCGCTGAGGGTGATCCACTCCACGTTGATGCCGCCCGAGAAGGCGGCTTGCAGCTTGGGCCCGAGCTCGGCGATGTCGACGCTCGCCGTGTCCGGACCGAGCAGCACCAGGTGCGGATTGCCCACGTCCACCGTCCGGACCCGCCGGTCGTCGAACTCCTGGGGCTGGTCCGGTCCCAGGCGGGCCGGGCCCATGTCGACGCTCGCCCGGGCCCAACCGGGTTCGGCCCCGGGCGTGTACTCGACGGTGCGCGCGCCGCCGAGGGTGGCCACGGTGAAGCGCGGCGGGGCCACCAGGCCGGCGTCCACGGCGGCCTGGGCCAGGCAGCGCATGCCGTTGCCGCTCATTTCGGCCTCGCTACCGTCGGCGTTGTGCAGCTGCATGGAGAGGTCGCACCCGTGGCCGCCCGGGCCCACCCGGATGATGCCGTCGGCCCCGACGCCGCGTCGGCGGTCGGCCAGCAGGCGGACCTCGGCCACCGAGAGCCGGATGGCGTCCTCCGGGTCGAGGACGACCAGGAAGTCGTTCCCGGCCCCCTCGTGCTTGGTGGCCCTCACCCTTACCATTGTCGCAGCTAGCCCCCTTCAACCGTGCACGTCGAGCACGTGGCCGACCAGGCGCTGGGCCTCGTGGCCGCTGCCGGCCCAGGTGATGCGAGGATCGCGGCGGAACCACGAGGCCTGGCGACGGGCGAACTGACGCGTGCGCCGGACGGCCTCGACCAGGCACTCGTCGAGCGGGACGCCCTGCTCGAGGTGGCAGAGGATCTCGCGGTAACCCAACGCCTGGCGTGCCGTGCGCGAGAGGCCACCGGGCCGGGCCGCCAGGGCGCGCACCTCCTCGACGAAACCGTTCTCGACCATGGTGGCGAAGCGCGCCGCGACCCGTCGGTCGACCTCGTCGGGCGCCAGGGCGATGCCCACCTGGGGGATCCCGGTGTCCGGGTAGGCCTCGAGGCCGGGACCGAAGTCCGAGAAGGGCTGCCCCGCCCCGATGGTGACCTCCAGTGCCCGCACGACGCGCCGGCGGTTGGTCGGTGCCATGCGCCCGGCCGCCACCGGGTCCAGCTCGGCCAGACGCGCGTGCAGCTCCTCGGGGCCGGCGCGTCCCTCGTCGAGCTCCGCCTCCAGCTCGGCCGCGACCTCGGGAAAGCGCCCCGGGATGGCGAGGTCGTCCACCACCGAGCGCAGGTAGAGCCCGGTCCCGCCCACCAGCACGGCATGGCGGCCGCGCCGCTCGATGTCGGCCAGCGCGAGCCGGGCGGCCCGCTGGAACTGGGTGACGGTGAACTCCTGGTCGGGATCGACTAGGTCGAGCAGGTGGTGTGGCACCGCGACCTGGGCGGCGGCGTCCGGCTTCGACGTCCCGATGTCCATGCCGCGGTAGACGCACATGGAGTCCACCGAGACGAGCTCGCAGTCGCCCCGGCGGAGAGCCAGCTCCAGGGCCGCCTCGGACTTGCCCGAGGCGGTGACGCCAACGAGTGCGACTGTCCTCAAGCGCTCGCCACCGGGATGCGCACGCGGTGGCGCGGCCGCGCCGTCACCTCCTCGAGCCGGCCGGAGAGGTGGTGCGGGTGGCCGGCGGTCACCGCGATCCGGGCCAGGGCTCCCGGCGCCGGTGCGGGGCCAACGTCAGTACCGGCCGGAAAGTGGACGAGCTTCCCTTGACGGGTCCGCCCGGTCAACATGGTCTCGTCGCGGCGGCTCACCCCTTCGACGAGCACCTCCTCGCACCGACCCACCCGGGCCTGATGGCGGGCCAGGGCGGAGCGGTCGATCACCGTCTTTAGCCGCTCGAAGCGCTCCGCGATGACGTCGGCTGGGACGAACCGCTCCTCCATGACAGCCGCCCGCGTGCCCGGACGCGGGGAGAAGATGAACGTGAACGCGCTGTCGTAGGCCGCCTCCGCGCACAGTGCGAGGGTGTCCTCGAAGTCGTCGTCCGTCTCGCCGGGGAAGCCGACGATGATGTCGGTCGTCACCGCCAGGTCGTCGATGGCGCGGCGTGCCGCGGCGAGTCGCTCGAGGTAGCGCCCTGCCGTGTAGCCGCGCCGCATGGCGCGCAGCACGGTGTCGCTGCCCGACTGCAGCGGCAAGTGCAGCTGCTCGCAGACCTCCGGCGTCTCGGCCATCGCCTCGATCGTCTCGGGCCGCAGGTCCTTGGGATGGGGGCTGGTGAAGCGGATGCGCCCGATGCCCTCGACGGCACCGACGGCCCGCAGGAGCTGGGCGAAGAGGGGCCGGCGCCGGGTCAGGTCGCGACCGTAGGAGTTGACGTTCTGCCCGAGCAGCGTGACCTCGGTGACACCCCGCTGCGCCAGCAGCTCGACCTCGGCCACGATGTCGTCGAGGGGGCGGCTCACCTCGGGCCCGCGCACCGAGGGGACGATGCAGAAGGCGCAGGAGTTGTCGCAGCCCGTCTGGATGTTGACCCAGGCCGCATAGGGCAGCTCACGCACCGCACCGGGCCCCAGCAGCGGGTTGGTGGCCGCCTCGGGCGACGGTGCGTCGAGGATCTCCATCAAGGGCCCTTCGGTCCGGGCCCGTCGCAGCAGGCCCGGCGCGCTGGCCAGGTTGTGCGTGCCGAACACGACGTCGACCCAGCCCACCTTCTGCTGGACGAGCTCCCGGTCCTTCTGGGCCAGGCAGCCGCCGACGGCGATCTGGAGCCCCGGCTTGGCGTCGACCAGCTCCTTGAGCCGGCCCAGGGTGCCGTAGAGGCGCTGGTCAGCGTTCTCCCGGATACAGCAGGTGTTGAGCACCACGACGTCGGCCTCCTCCATGGTGGCGGCCGGCTCCAGGCCGTCGGCCACCAGGAGCCCGGCCAGCCGCTCCGAGTCGTGCTCGTTCATCTGGCACCCGAAGGTGCGGATGAAGTAGGTCCGGGACATCTGACGAAGTCTAGGGAGCGGCGGCGCCTACGATTCTCGATCGTGACCCGACCCACCCTCCTCCCGCGCGCCCGGTGGGCCGTCGTGCTGCTGCCCCTCGTGCTGGCCGCCTGCAGCTCGGGGTCGGGGTCCGGGTCCGGGTCGCCCACGACCGCCAGCGGAGGCTCGACCTTGTCGAACGGGCAACTCCAAGGGGCCGGCACGACCGTGCTGCACCAGATGGACGCCTACACGACAACCTCGTCCAAGTGCACGTCGGCAACGAGTCCCGTCGTCTGCGTCGAGGCGGCGGACCGCACGCTGGGCGGCCAGATCCACACGTACGCCAACCTGCTG
>DATNLP010000583.1:0-6269 GCA_035602795.1 Acidimicrobiales bacterium
CCGCCGCGAGGGCCGTCTGCAGGCGCCGCTCGGCGGGCCACAGCACACCCTCCCCCAGGAAGGCCACGGCCACGAAGATGGCCAGCCCCGCCAGCACCCAGCCGTCGCGCAGCGCATAGGCGCCCTGGCTCATGGCCAGGAGGGCGAAGCCGAATACCGGGATGCCGTAGACGGTGCGGCCGGCCCAGTTGACCCCGGGGCGGAAGTAGCGCGCCAGCGTCTCGGGCAGGGCCCTGGGCGAACGCAGCAGGCGGCGCAGCCGGCTGGCCGTCGTGGTGGCCGTCACCATGGTCACGAGTCCCACCACGACGCACACCACGTGGAGCAGCAGCACGATGTCGAAGGCGGCGCCGTCCGGCTGGTGATGCATGGCCGACATGTTCTCCCATGGCCGGAAACGCCGGGTGACGGGCCGGTGACGGTGGTGCCAGTTCGGTCAGCGGAACCTGTACCGTAGTGGTGGAGGGAAGGTCATGAGGCTTTTAGCGATGTTGGCGGGACGGGGAGAGCCCGGAAAGGTTCACCGATGAACCAGCTACGCCTCGATCCGTTGTCCGGCCGCTGGGTGGTCGTGAGCCCGGGCCGTTCCGAGCGCCCCTACTCGTTCGTGACCCGCACCTCCCAGCCCGACACCCTCGGCCGCCCCTGCCCCTTCTGCCCAGGCAACGAGGAGGACACGCCGCCGGCGCTCGAGACCTACGGCCCGACCGGAGCCTGGCTGGTCCGGGTGGTGCCCAACCTCTACCCGGCCTTCGAGGGGGACGAGCCCTTCGTGGTGGCCAACCGGGGACCGGTGTTCACTCAGGCCACCGCCGGGGGCATCCACGAGATCCTCATCTTCTCCCCCGAGCACGACACCACCCTGGGCCAGCTCAGCCAGGAGCAGGTCGAGCTCGTCATGGCGGCACTGCGCGACCGGCTCGAGGAGCACGCGTCACAGCCCAACCTGCGCTACACCCAGGCCATCGTGAACTCCGGGCGCGAGGCGGGGGCGTCGCTGGACCACCCGCACGGGCAGTTGCTGGGCATGTCGTTCATCCCGCGGGAACTGGCCGAGGAGCAGGCCCGCTTCGCCCGGTTCGCCGGGTCGTGCCTGCTGTGCACCACCATCGAGGCCGAGGAGGACTCGACGGACCGGGTGATCTACGCCAACGACCGCGTCGTGGTGGTGTGCCCCTTCTGGAGCGCGGTCCCCTACGAAATGCTGGTGATGCCGCGCGAGCACAACCCGCACCTGCACCGCAGCCCCACCGAGGACCTCATCGCAGTGGGCGAGGCCATCCGCCGCACACTGCAGCAGATGGCCGACGCCATCGGGGACGTGGCCTACAACATCGTCTTCCACTCGGCGCCCTACCGGGTGGGCGAGCCGTACCACTGGCACGCCCACGTGTGGCCCAAGGCGACCACCACGGCCGGGTTCGAGCTCGGGACGGGGGTGGCCATCAACGTGGTCTCGCCCGAGGAGGCCGCCGAGACGCTGAAGGTGAGCGCGCTGACGCACTGAGCGCCGGCCGCTCGGGCCGCTCCGCTCCCTCAGTCGTCCCGGGCCGAGCGGGCCAGCTCCAGGAACGACACCAGCCGGCGCACCAGGTCGCGGTCGGGCCCGACCAGCCCGCCGATGCCCGCCGTGCCCAGGTAGCCGGTCATGAAGGCCCGGCGGTTCCTGGTCTCCCAGGCCTGCCCGAGCGAGGCCAGCCCCTGGCGCCCGGTCGGGTCGCGCTCGGCCGCCACCACAGCGCTGGCCCGGTGCATGGAGTAGAGCAGGTCGGCCACGTCGCCCAGCGGGGTGCGCCGTCCCGGCGCGGTCGCCCCGGCCAGCACGCCGCCCGGCGCGCAGTCGCTGACCACCCAGCCCTGGTCGGTGCGGGCCGTGCGCCCCAGGGTGAAGTCGCCGTGGGTCCGGATGACCGGCAGGCGCAGCTCGCTCTCGCGCAGCCACTTGACCAGATCGGACACGCCGGGCGCGTCGAGCAGCGACGAGTCGGCCGTCGCGATGGCGTCCTCGGCCTCGTCCACCCAGTCGACCACCGACTCGGGGTGGCGCAGGAAGGTGCGGTCGAGGGCCAGGTGCATGCGCGCCGTCATGGTGCCGAGCGCCCGCGCCTCCGCGCCGAAGTCGCCCCCGGCGGTCTCCGGCGTGCCGCCCGAGGCGTAGAAGTCGCGCAGCGAGGTCAGCGCCAGGGCCCAGCCGCCCGAGCGGTCAGCCAGCGGCTCCTGCACGACGCCGAGGTCGCGCCCCTCCCAGACCCAGCGCACCAGGGGCGCCGCCACGTGGTTGAAGCCGGCCTCGTCGAGCCCCACCAGGAGGTCGACGTCGGGCCGCGGCCGGTCCTGCACCCAGGGGAAGACCATGAGGTCGCCGCGGTCGCCGCAGTCGAGCAGCGCGGAGTCGTCGTCGTCTCGCAGCACGGTGACGGGTCCGGACCGCGGCTCGACCATGCGCACGGTGGCGAGCAGCAACGGCGCCAGCTGCGCGTCGCGCAGCGCGTCGGTGCATACGGCGAGACCGTCGGCATCGTCGAGGATGCCCAGCGCGCACTCCTCGCCCGGGCGGAGGAAGTGCGGCTCGTCGGTCACGCCGCGCAGGCCGACCACGAGGTGGGCCCGGCGGCCGCTCCCGCCGACCGCGACCACGAGGTCGAGCAGCCCGGGTCGGCCGGGTCGCAGCATCTCGGCCCGCTCGATGGCGAGGTCGTTCCCGGCCGCGATGCCACGGAGCCCGAGCCAGGCTTCGGCCAGGGTGCGCAGAGCCTGCTCCTGGTCCTGGTGCTGCTCCTGCTCGGCCGTCATTCGGCTACCAGCCTCTCATCCTGGGCCAGGTCGAACCAGAGGAAGCCGTAGGGCGGCAGCGTGATGGTGTAGGGCTCCTCGGTGATGGCCGGGAAGGGCACCCGTCCGAGCACCTCGTAGGGGGTGGAGCCGGCCCACTTGACCAGGGCAAGCTCGGCCGGCTGGGCGAAACGGCTCAAGTTGTGGACGCAGAGCACGGCCTGGTGGCGGCGCACCACCTCGTCGCCCTCGGCCTCGTTGCCGGCCGGGACGGTGCGGGCCAACACGGGCGAGCTGCCCCAGTCCAGGGCGGCGTCGGCGAACGAGCTGACCGACGGCCCGGTGGGGGCGGCGCTCGAGAGGATGTCGGCCACCTCGCCCGAGCGCACGTAGGCCAGGACGGACGGGTTGGCGCAGGGCAGCACCTCCATGGCCCCCACGCCCATGACGGGCAGCGCCCGGCGCTCGGTCAGCATGCGCCGCAGCCAGAGCAGGAACGCGCCCTGGTTGCGCAGCTGGGCCTCCACGTTGAGCGCGGCGTAGCCGTAGACGGGGTCCATGAGCGGGGGCAGGTAGAGCTGGGCGAAGTCGGCCTGCGAGAAGCCGCCGTTGCGGTCGGGCGACCACTGCATGGGCGTGCGCACGGAGTCCCGGTCGCCCAGGTAGATGTTGTCCCCCATGAGCAGCTCGTCGCCGTAGTAGATGACGGGGCTGCCGGGCAGGGACAGGATCAGCGCGTAGAGGAGCTCGGCCGTGCGGCGGTCGTTGTCGAGCAGAGGAGCCAGGCGCCGGCCGATGCCCATGTGGCGCTTCATGCGCGGGTCCTTGGCGTACTCGGCGATGAGGTAGTCGCGCTCCTCCTCGCTCACCTGCTCGAGCGTGAGCTCGTCGTGGTTGCGCAGGAAGATGGCCCACTGACACCCGTCGTTGATCACGGGGGTCTGGGCCAGGATCTCGGTGATCGGGTAGCGCTGCTCCCGGCGCACGGCCATGAAGAGCCGGGGCATGAGGGGGAAGTGGAAGCACAGGTGGCACTCGTCGCCGTCGCCGAAGTAGTCGGCCACGTCGCTCGGCCAGCCGTTGGCCTCGGCCAGCAGGATGCGCCCCGGGTAGTCGGCGTCGATCTGCTTGCGGACGCGCTTGATGAACGCGTGCGTCTCGGGCAGGTGCTCCCCCGACGTGCCGTCGCGCTGGTACAGGTAGGGCACGGCGTCGAGGCGGAACCCGTCGAAGCCGACGTTCAGCCAGAACCGCACGAGGTCGACCATCGTCTCGGCGACCTCGGGGTTCTCGTAGTTGAGGTCCGGCTGGTGGTGGAAGAAGCGGTGCCAGTAGTACTGCTGGCGGTTGTCGTCCCAGGTCCAGTTCGAGCGCTCGACGTCGGTGAAGACCACGCGGGCGTCCGGCCACTTCTGGTCGTCGTCGTTCCACACGTACCAGTCGGCCTTGGCGTTGTCCCGCGAGGAGCGAGACTCGGTGAACCAGGGGTGTTCGTCGCTGGTGTGGTTCATGACGAGGTCGGCGATGACCCGGATGCCGCGCCGGTGGGCGTCCTCCAGGAACGCGACCAGGTCCCCGATGCTGCCGTAGTCGGGGTGCACGTTGAAGAAGTCGCTGATGTCGTAGCCGCCGTCGCGGAAGGGCGAGGGGTAGAAGGGCAGCATCCAGATGCAATCGATGCCGAGCCACTCCATGTAGTCGAGCTTCTCGCGCAGGCCCCGCAGGTCCCCGGTGCCGTCGTTGTTGGCGTCGTAGTAGCCCCGGATGAGCACCTCGTAGAAGACGGCGTGCTGGAACCAGCGCACCGAAGGGTCGAAGGCGCCCTCTCCCGCGTTGTGGGGGATCGGAGGTGAGCTCACCGGGTCACCTCACCGCCCGGCGAACGTCGCCTGGCCCGGGCCGTTCTCGGTGAACGACCGGATGCCCGTGGCGGCGTCCTCGGTGCGGGCCACGGCGGCGAACGCCTCCTGCTCTATGACCAGGCCGTCGGCCAGCGTGCCCTCCAGGCCTCGGTCCACCGCCGACTTGGCCAGCGCATGGGCGACCAGCGGCCCCCGGGCCAACTGGCCCGCCCACTCGAGCGACGCGTTGAGCACGTAGTCGGGCGCCACGACGCGGTTGACCAGGCCGATGGAGAGCGCCTCCTCGGCCTGCACCTGGCGTCCCGTCATGATCAGCTCCTTGGCCCGCGACGAGCCGATGAGGCGGGGCAGCCGTTGGGTGCCGCCCCCGCCGGGGAGGACTCCCAGGAGGACCTCGGGCAGGCCGAAATGGGCGTTCTCGCCGCAGACCCGGAAGTCGCAGGCCAGGGCCAGCTCCAGCCCCCCGCCGAGCGCGTAGCCGTTGACGGCGGCGATGGTGGCGCGCGGGATGGCGGCCAGGGCGCCCAGGGCGGCGGCGAAGCTGCGGCCGACCGCCTCGGCCCCCCCGTGCTCGAGCTCGACGATGTCGGCCCCGGCGGCGAAGATGGTGCGGCCCCCCCACAGCACGACCGCTCCCGGCGGGTCCTCGGTCAGGTCCTGCGCCGCCTGTTGCAGCTGCCGCAGCACCTCACCCGAGAGCGCGTTGGCCTTGGGCCGGTCCAGTTGGACGAGGGCGACGCCGTCGGCCCGGCGCTCCAGGGTGACGAAGGTCTCGGTCTCGGGCTCAGGCATTTCCGCACCGTATCGGACCGGCTGCCTGGCCGGGCCCGAGGGAGCCGCCGGCAACCCTCGGCACAGGGCGTGCCGTCTCCGGGTACTTGGCGCCAGCCGGGCGGCTCACCCGGCGGCCTCCAGCAGCCGATCGGCCGCCCCGTAGGGGTCGGTCTCGCCGGCCACCAGCGCCTTCACGGCGGAGGCGAACTCCTCCCCGCCTGCCAGCTCGTCCAACCGGGCCTCGGCCCGGGCCAGCAGCACCCGGCGCAGCTCCTGGGTCAGGCGGCCGGCGCGCCGCGTGACCAGCTGGCCCGACCCGAGGAGGTGGGCCCGGTGGCGGGCCACGACCGCCCACAGGTCGGCGACGCCCTCCCCCGTCGTCGCCGTGGTGTCCACGATCTCGGGCCGCCACGATCCGGGCCGGGCGAGGTCGAGCATCTGCTCGAGGTCGCGCCGGGCCTCGCGCGCTCCGGGGCGGTCGGCCTTGTTGATCACGAACACGTCGGCCACCTCGAGGAGGCCGGCCTTGTTCGCCTGCATGGAGTCGCCCCAGCCCGGCGTCACCACCACCACCGTGGTGTCGGCCGCCGAGGCGATCTCCACCTCCATTTGGCCGACGCCCACCGTCTCGACGATCACCACCGGCACCCCCGCCGCCCCCAGCAACCGCACGGCGTCGGGGACGGCCAGCGACAACCCGCCCAGGTGCCCGCGCGTCGCCATGGAGCGGATGAAGACGGTCGGGTCGAGCGCGTGCTGGCCCATGCGCACGCGGTCGCCCAGGATGGCGCCGCCGCTGTAGGGCGACGTGGGGTCGACGGCCAGCACGCCCACCTGCGGCACGGCTTCGCCCGCCGCCCC
>DATNLP010000588.1:0-3499 GCA_035602795.1 Acidimicrobiales bacterium
CGCCGCGTCAGCCCGGCCATCGGCTGAGGCGCGCCGGGGGCCTCAGCCTCGGGTGGTGCGACGGGGCGGGTCGGAGACGGTGCAGCCGTCCGTGGCATCGCCGCAATGCGGCTCGGCCAGGTCGAGGGCGGCCGGTAGGGACTCGCCGCGGAACAGGCCGGCGGCAGGGGTCGTGTTGGAGAGCGCGTCAGCGGCCAGCACCATGGCGGCGAACGTGTAGGTGGTGCGCTCGTTGTTGGGGAAGGTCTCCTCCTCCGGGTAGACCATTCCGGTCCAGTACGAACCGTCGGACAGGCGCAGGTTCTGCCCGGCCGCGAAGAGGTCGAGCGCGGGCCCGTCCATGCCCAGCGCGTCGAGTGTGAGCACGCACTCGGCCGTCTCGGCGGCCGTGACCCAGTCCCCCGTCGACACGCAGCGCACGCCCAGGCCCTCGATGACGAAGGTGGACCAGCCCTCGGCGATGCGTCGGCGACCCGCTTCCCCCTCGACCGCCCCCGAGAGCATCGGGTAGTACCAGTCCATGGCGAACTCCACCTTGGGGGCGAACGCGGCCGGGTGGTGGGCGACGGCGTGGCCGAGCCGCCCCGCCGCCAGCTCCCAGTCGGGCCGGTCCTTGGCCAGGCACTCGGCGACGGCGACGGCGCAGCGCATGGAGTGGTAGATGGAGGAAGACCCCGTGAGCAGCGCATACCCCTCGGGGCGCCCGGCCGAGTCGAGCGACCACCGCACCGAGCCGTCCGGCTGCTGCCAGCGCAGTATGAAGTCGATGCCCGCCTCAATGGTCGGCCAGAGCTCGCCGAGGAACTCCACGTCGCCGGTGATCAGGTGGTGGTGCCAGGCGCCCGCGGCCAGGTAGGCGCAGACGTTGGTGTCGAGCCGGGGGTCCTTGACCGTGTCCTCTTGGTAGTAGTTGAACCAGCTGCCGTCCGGCAGCTGACGGCGGGCCAGCCAGCGGTAGGCCTCGACCGCCTCGTCGACCAGCCCGCACACGGTCAGGGCCATGGCCGCCTCGACGTGGTTCCACGGGTCGCAGTGCCCTCCCTCGAACCACGGGATCATGCCGTCGTGGCGCTGCACCTCGGCGATGGCGTGGCCCGTGGCCAGGACGTCGGCACTCGAGATGAGGCCTGGCACCTCGGGCAGGGTGGTGGTGACGGAACGGGTGTCCTCGGTGGTCATGCGGCCGCTCCCTGGGTCGGTGTGGTCGGACCGCGCCGGCCCGGCACCCCGCGGGGGAGGTTGGGCTTGGCGCCTGGCATGCCCGACACCGCCGCGGCCGGCTTGGTCAGGTAGACCACCAGGCTCTTGCCGATGAGGGGACTGAGCACCCGATCCGCTGTGCGGGTGACGAAGGGGCCCTTGACGATGTCCCACACGAGGATCTGGTGGTACGCCTTCACGGCCGGGTGCGCGTCGTTGCTCGGCCCGACCAGGCAGCGCAGCCACCAATACGGCGAGTGGAGGCCGTGCGCGTGGTGGTGGCCTGTGGGCACGAGCCCGGCCGAGCCGAGCCGTCGCTCCAGCGTCGAGCGCCGGTAGATGCGCACGTGGCCGCCGGGCGTGTCGTGGTACTCGTCGGAGAGCGCCCAGTTGACGGCCTCGGGGGCGCAGCGCGGCACCGTCACCGCCATGGCCCCGCCCGGCTTGAGCACCCGGGCCAGCTCGCACATGGCGGCGACGTCGTCGGGGATGTGCTCGAGTACCTCCGAGGCGATGACGCGATCGAAGGTGGCGTCGGCGAAGGGCAGCGCCAGCGCGTCCCCCTGCACGGCCGTGGCCGGGTGATCGGGGACCAGCTCGCCAGCTTCCACCATGGCGCCCAGGGTGGCCCGCACCTGGGCCACCTCGTCGGGACCGGCGTCGAGCGCGACGACGGAGGCGCCGCGCCGGGCCGCCTCGAAGGCGTGCCGGCCGAACCCGCAGCCCAGGTCGAGCACCAGGTCGCCGGGACCGACGCCGAGGCGGTCGTAGTCGACGGTCAGCATCAGACCGCACCCCGCTCGGGGGTGACGAGGGCCTCCGGCGGCTGGCCGGAGGGGGCGCCGGGGAGCGGCCGGCCCTCGAGCAGCGCCTCGTAGCAGGCGGCGGTGCCGGCGGCCGTGACCTGCCAGGTGAAGCGACGCACGACCCGCTCCCGCCCGGCGGCGCCCAGGCGGGCCCGCAGCTCCGAGTCGTCGAGCAGACGGCTGATGGCACCGGCCAGGGCACCGGGATCGTCGGGCGGCACGAGCAGCCCCGTCTCACCGTCGGTGCCGACGACCTCGGGCAGTGCGCCGCCCGTCGTCGCCACCACGGCAACCCCGCACGACATGGCCTCGATCGCCGGCAGCGAGAACCCCTCGTAGAGCGACGGCACGACCGCCACCTGGGCCTCGCCGTAGAGGCGGGCCAGCTCGTAGTCGCTGATGCCGCTCACGCAGCGCACGGCGTCGGACAACCCGAGCCGGGCGATGGCCCGGTCGACGCGCCCGCCCTCGGTGGGTCGACCGATGACGGTCAGCTCGACGTCGCGCTCGGTGCGCAGCTTGGCCACGGCCTCGAGCAGCGGGACCAGACCCTTCATGGGGACGTCGCTACTCGAGGTGACCATGATGCGCCCGGGCACCGGCGTCACGTCGCTCATGGGCCGGAACACCGTGTGGTCGACGCCGACCGGGACGACGGTCATCCGCTCGGGGGCCACGCTCATCTGGGCCGCGATGTCGAGGCGGGAATTCTGCGACACGGTCACCACCGCCGGGAGCGCACGCGCCACCCGGACCTGCATGCGGAGAAACCCGAACCAGCGTCGCGTGGTGAAGTTCTGCCAGGGGTTGGTCGTGTGCGAGAGCGCCAGCTGGCGGTCGACGGTGATGGGGTGGTGCAGGGTGGTCAGCAGGGGCCACCCGTCCTCGACCATGCCCAGCATGCCGTTGCCCAGGCACTGGTTGTCGTGGACGACGTCGAATTCGTGCCGGCGCTCGGCCAGGAGCTGGCGGGCCCGCAGCGAGTAGGCCAACGGCTCGCCGAAGCCGGCCGTGCACATGATGCCGAACTCGATCCAGTCCTCCCAGGAGGTGAACTCGCTCCGGTGGGGCACCCGGAACGGGTCGGGATCCCGATACAGGTCGAGCCCGGTCACCGGGGTGAAGCCGACGCCTTCGTCGAGTTCGGGCCACGGCGGACCGGAGAACACCTCGACCGAGTGGCCCAGGGCGCGCAGCTCCCGCGTCAGGTGGCGGGTGTAGACCCCCTGGCCCCCACAGCGCGGATTGCCCCGGTAGGTCAGATAGGCGACGCGCATGCCGCCGGGCCGAGGTGGGGCGGCGGCGATGGCGGCGGGCACCTCAATATGGCGCGAGCGCTCCCAGGACTCCTTGGTTTCAATCCACTTCTGACGGGGGGTTTTTGGCAAGGGGACGTCCCGGACTCGGCGCTCGGTGGCCGCCTAGCCTCTCCGAATGCCCTGGTCCTGCGCAAACGGCGCCGGCTGTGGCGAGGCCGCACGCCTACCGGAGGC
>DATNLP010000599.1:0-2462 GCA_035602795.1 Acidimicrobiales bacterium
CGGGCGGCGAGGGTGGCCGGCGGGGCGGCGGTGGGCGAGGGCATGGTGAGCTCCGGGACGGACGGGTGACAGGGACTGCGGCGCGGGGCCGCCGGGCGCGTCGAGCTCTACCTCACCCCGTCAGCGTACCGGGCCGGCGCCAGCGGAAACGAAACCACGCGATGGCAACCGTCCTGCGACGCCCGTTTGTCCATGGCCTCGCTAGGGTTCCCATAGGGGAGCCGGATGGGGGAACCGGTACGAGGGGGGAGCAGTGCGGGCGAGCGCGCAGGCCGTCGAGACACTTCGTGTGTCGACGGCCGGCGCGACCACTGCCGCGACGGCGCCGCCCGGACCTGAGGCCGTTCGCCGCCGCGTGCCGGCGCGGGCCATTGAGCTGATCGGGCTGGCCCTCGGCATCGCCTTCATCACCGCGGTGGCGCTCGGGCACTCGCTGTCGAACGACGAATTCTGGTCGTTGGCCGCCGGCCAGTGGATGCTGTCGCACCACCGCATGATCGGCCTCGACCCCTTCAGCTACACCGAGTCGCACCGGCGCTGGGTCACCGACGAATGGGGGTCCGAGCTGGCGCTGGCCGGGCTCTTCCGGGCCGTCGGCGCCTCGGCCTACGCCCTCTACGCCATCGGGCTGGGCGGCCTGTGCCTGGTGGCCACGCGGGCGTACGTGCGCGCGCTGGGGGCGCGCGGCGGCCGGGTGGCGCTCATTCTGGTGGCGCTGGCCCTGGGCCTGGCGGGCGTGCTGGTGGGCGACCGGGGCCTCGACTTCTCGCTCGTCTGGCTGCCGGTCGAGCTCTACCTGCTGACCCGGGCGCGCCGCGACCCGCGCTGGCTGGCGGCCCTGCCGCTGCTGTGCCTGCTCTGGGTCAACACGCACGGATCGATCCTGGTCGGCCTCGGGGTGCTGATCGTCGAGCTGGCCTGGTCGTTCGCCCCCGAAGGCTTGGCGGCGCGCCTCGGCGGCTTCGGGCGGTCGCCGCACACCGGCGCGATTGCCGTCGCGCTCGTGGCCAGCCTGGTCGCATCGTGCGTCACGCCGTACGGGCCCGGGCTGCTCCTGTACGACATCGGCGTGTCGACCAACGGCCAGATCGGCCAGTACATCAGCGAGTGGAACTCACCGGACTTCCACTCGCTGGCGGTCGCCCTGGTGTTCCTGGTCCCGCTGGTCGTGCTCGTGGCCTGCGTCCACAACCGGCACCTCCTGGTCCTCGAGGGCACGCTGGGCGCGGCGCTCTTCGTGGAGGCGCTGCGCACCCAGCGGCTGGTGATCTACCTCATGGTGGTGGCCGCCGGGTTGGCCGCCACGCTGCCGACGCGCGAGTGGGACCCGGTGATGCGCAAGCTCGGCGGCGCCGCGTTCGCCGTCGCCGGCATCGCGTGCCTGGCCGCGCCGGCGGTGCCGGCGGGTGCGGTGTCGTCGTCGCTGCCGGTGCAGGCCTTCAACGACCTGCGCGCACACCCCGGACGGGTCTTCACCGAGTACACGTGGGGCGACTATTCGATCGCCCGGCACAGGGCCACCTTCGTCGACGGGCGCACCGACCTCTTCGAGGGGAGCGTGCTGACGGAGTTCTTCGACGTCACCAACCTGACGACGAACCCGGACCCCGTGCTCTCGGCGTATCACGTCGCCTATGTCGTGTGGGCGCCTGCGACCCCGCTGGCCGAGTACCTGCAGCGCGACCCGCGCTGGCACGTGGTGGACCGGACGCCGGTGGCGCTGGTGTTCGCCCGCCGGTAGCCGGCCACCGGCTCAGGGGCCCACGGCCTCCAGGCCACGCACGTCGCCGTCGTCGTCGGTCCAGGTGTCGACGGAGCGGTAGCCCAGCTGCGCCAGTTCGGGACGTAGCAGTTCGGCCTGGTTGCCTCCGAGCTCGAGCAGCAGCGCGCCGCCGGGGCGCAGGAAGTCAGGCGCCTCGCGCAGAACCCGGCGCAGCAGCGTGGCGCCGTCGGGCCCGCCGTCGTAGTGGGCGGCGTCCTCGTAGGTCAGCGTGTCGCGTGGCAGGAACCCGAGGGCGGGCGTGGGGACGTAGGGGACGACGGCCACCACGACGTCGGTGCGGGCACGCAGGTCGTCGCCGACCGGGGCGAAGACGTCCCCCAGGTGGGCGTCGACCCCGTTGGCCCGGGCGTTGGCCACGGCGCGGGGGTCGGTGTCGGTGGCGACGACGTGGGCACGGGGGCGGGTGTGGGAGAGGGCCATGGCCACGGCGCCCGCCCCGGTACACAGGTCGACGGCCGCGCCGTCCTCGGGCAGCCGCCGAGCGGCCCGGGTGGCCAGCTCGGTGCTCTGCCAGCGGGGCACGTAGACACCGGCGTCCACGCGTACGTCGAGCCCGCCGAAGCGGGTGTGCCCGGTGACCCAGGCCAGCGGCTCGCCCGACAGGCGACGGTCGAGCAGGGACCCGAGTAGGTCGGCGTCGCCACCAGCAGCGGCGGCCAGCTCGGCTGCCTCTTCGTCG
>DATNLP010000607.1:0-5976 GCA_035602795.1 Acidimicrobiales bacterium
CCTCGCCCCGCCACGCCAGCGCGTCGAGCAACGCGTCCCGAGTGGAGGGGGCGAAGCCCGTGGACAGGCAGACGAGCACGCCCCGGGCGCGCAGGGCCCGGAGCACGTCGAGCGCGCCGGGGACCTCCGTCGCACCGCCGCGCGCCACCAGGCCCTCGTAGGCGGAGGCGAAAGCCGCCGTGGCGCGCTCCGCCTGCGCCGTCTCGAGGAGCGCGGCGAACACGTCCGCCTTGGACCAGCCCATGGTGTCGCGCACCAGGATCCGTGTCTCGGCCAGTCGCGGGCTCCCCTCCCCAATCCCCACCGAGGCCAACGCGGCGTCGAACGCGGCCTCAACCGCGCCGTCGTCGCGCACGGTCGTGCCGGCCATGTCGAGGCAGGCCAGCGCGATGCGCCCGATCACGGCGTCACCCCGGCGGCGCTCAGTGTGTCGGCCGCGATGGCCGGCGAGCACGTCATGCCCCGGCCGCCGGGACCCGTCACCCACCACACACCGTCTTCGATCTCCTCGCGCAAGCAGACCCGGCCGTCCGTGCACTGGGAGTACACGCCCTCCCAGCGGCGCCGCACGGGGGGTAGGTCGGCGCCGAGGATGCGCGCCGCCCGGGCCAGCAGCTCCTCGGTCGGCTCCTCGCACAGGGCGAAGTCGAACGGCTCGCCGTAGGCATGGGTGTCGCCGATGGTCAGCCCGCCGTCGGGGCGCTGGACGAGCAGCAGCTGGATGTGATGCTGCGCGGCCACGGCGCTCTGGGGCTCCAGCGCATCGAGGGGCGCCACCTCGTAGGCCGGGTAGTAGCGCAGGCTGTCGGCGTCGGCCAGCGACGTCGTGAGGCTCGGGTCGAACGGCGCCGTCTCGAGCATCTGCAGCCGCACGCGGCGCAGCTGCGCGGCCACGGGCGCCACCCCGGGCAGCTGGTCGTAGGCGGCACCGGTGGCCACCACGGCCACGTCGCCGGCCCAGCGCCTGCCGGTGGTGTCGAACAGGGTGCGGGCGCCGACGGCCGCCACACGGTGGCCCGGGTGGAAGCGGTAGCGCTCGGGTGCCCGCGCCGCCAGGTGCTGGCGCAGGGCACCGAGGGCGTGGCGGGGCTCGACCACGGCATCGGCGACGCAGTGCAGGGCGCCGGCCACCTCGCCGCGCACCGCCGGGTTGCAGTGCCGCACCTCCTCCGGCTCGAGAAACGTGATGGCGCGCGGCGTGGCGTCGGGGTGCCGGGCGAACGCCGCCATGACGTCACGTTCGGTGGCGCTGTTGGCGACGGTGAGCGACCCCGTTGGCCGGAAACCGAGTCCGGGGATGTCGGCCCCCACCTCCTCCCAGCGACGGCGGGCCCGTTGCGCCACATCGAGCTCCTCGCCTGAGCGGCGACCGCTCACCCAGACCAGCCCGAAGTTGCGCACGGACGCGCCGGTCGGGCCGGCGTCCGCCTCGAGATGGTCGACGGCGAAGCCCGCCTCAATGAGCTCGAAGGCGTGCCAGGTGCCGACGATGCCGCCGCCAGCCACCACGGCGCGTCGTTCGTCTTGACTCACCGGGCGGCGCTGGTCACCGGGCGGCGCGTGCGGCGGCGCGGATGTCGTCCGCCGCCTCCCACGGATGCGCGTGGCCGAAGATGGCGCTCCCCGCCACGAGCACGTTGGCGCCGGCCGCCGTGGCCACCGGAGCCGTCTGCACGTCGATGCCCCCGTCCACCTCGATGTCGACGCGCAGGGAGCCGGCGTCGACCGCCCTGCGCACCTGGGTCACCTTGCTCATGACGTCGGGGATGAAGCTCTGGCCACCGAACCCGGGAAAGACCGTCATGCAGAGCACGAGGTCGACGTCACCCAAATAGGGCTCCACCGCCTCGAACGGCGTGTCGGGGTTGAGGGCGAGCCCGGCCCGCAGCCCGAGGCCGCGCATTTGGGTGACCAGCTCGTCCGTATCGCCGATCTCGACGTGCACCGTGCAGCCGTCCGCACCGGCCGAGGCGAAGGCTTCGAGGTAGCGGCCCGGCTCCGTCATCATGAGGTGGCAGTCGAAGAACAGCGGCGTGTGCCGGCGCAGCGAGGCCACGACGGGGGGGCCGATCGTCACGTTGGGGACGAAGTGCCCGTCCATGACGTCGACGTGGAGCCAGTCGGCCGCGGCGGCGACCTCCCCCACCTGCTCGGCCAGAAGCCCGAAATCGGCTGACAGCACCGACGGCGCGATGCGCAGGTCGCCGAAGCGCCCCGGATCACGGCCCCCGTCGGTCGGACGTTCCGCCATGTCCCGCGACGAGGCTCAGCTGAACCGGGCCCAGCAGAGGATGCGCCGGAACCCGTAGAAGTACGGCTCACGCTCACCGAGTTCTTCGATCAGCCGCTCCCGGTAGCGTTCGACGAACGCCTCGAACATCTCGGGCGTCAGGCGCGTGCGGTACGGCGTGAGCAGCGTGCCCATGACCCACTCGACGACGTCCTCGGTCGACTCGAGTTCGTGGCCGTAGACCTCCATGCGCACGACCTGATCCTTGGCGCCCAGCTCGTAGAGGAGGTCGGCGTAGACCTCGGGCGAGAGCACGAAACGGCCGCGGTCCTCGGGCACGTCGCCGTAAAGGGCGTCGATGAAGGGTGGCTCGTTGGCCACGGCCTGGGCCAGCAGGTGCGACGGGTGGCGGTGGTTGGCCGGCACCTGGAACGCGAGCTGTCCGTCCGGGGCGAGCGCGGTCCGCATGCGGGCGAGGAGATCGAGGTGGTCGTCCACCCAGTGGAGCGACGCGTTGGCGAACACCAGCTGCAGCCCTTCGTCGAGCCACGTGGCGATGTCACCCTGTCTGAAGGACAGCCCCGGGATGTCGCCATACTCGGACAGCGCGCGCTCGAGCATGGTCGGCGACGAGTCGACGCCGACCGTCTCCTTGGCCTCCATCTCCTCGTGCAGGATCTTGGTCAGGTCACCGGTCCCGCACCCGAGGTCGACGATGCGGCCGCCGGCCACCGGGTAGCAGAGCATCAGGAGATCGTTGAACGGTTGCTGGCGTTCTGATCGGAAGCGCTCGTACTGCTCGGGGCTCCACCCGTCGATCGGAGTCACGGTCACTGCTCCCATGTCTAGTCCGTCCCGAGACGCTCGCTGACCGCGGGCCGTGCGCCGCGTAGCCACTCGTCGGCTGACATGGGCGAACGGCTCTCTGGCTGCACCGTGTGCAGCACCAGCGCGCCAGCGCCCGTGGCCACCGCCGGGCCGCGCAGCGCACCGGGAGGAAGCCCGTCCAGGGTCACGCCGGCGTCGTCGACCGCCGCTTCGAGCACGGTGAGGCGCTTGCCGCGAAAGGTGGTCCAGGCGTGGCCGAGGCGAACGACCCGCTTGAGTTGCCCGGCGGGATCACGCCAATCGAGGTGCAGGTCCTCCTTGGTGATCTTCTCAGCCACCGTGATTTCTCCCTCCTGGGGCTCGGGCCGCGGCAACCCGGCGACTCCGTCGGCGAGCGATGCGACCACGAGGTCGCTGGCGACGTCGACCAGCTGCGCGCGGAGCGCAGCCAGGGTGATGTCGTCGTCGAGTGGCACCGTGCGGACGGCGTACACGGGACCACTGTCGAGCCCCTCCTCCACCTTCATGAGACAGACCCCGGTGACGCGGTCGCCCGCCAGAATGGCGCGCTCGACCGGCGCCGCGCCGCGCCAGCGCGGCAGCAGCGAGAAGTGCAGGTTCACCATCGGCACCTCGGCCAGGATGCGAGCCGGGATGATGCGCCCGTAGGCGACGACGACGGCCAGCTCCACGCCGGCCGTCACCACGTCGTCCATGTCGTGCGTGACCCGGAGGCCGAGCTCGGTCGCCGCCACCTTCACGGGGCTGGGCGTGGTCTGGCCACCCCGGCCGCGCCGTCGGTCGGGCCGGGTCACGCAGACCGCGATCTCGTGGCCGGCCCCGGCCAGGGCGCGCAGCGGCGGCACCGCCATGTCGGGAGTGCCGAGGAACGCCAAGCGGGCCACCCGCTCACCGTAGGGCGACGACGCCGGCCGGCGCGCACCGACGCTCCGTAGGCTCATGCGGGTGGACGCCCTGGTCGCACGCTGGCTGACGGAGGTGCTCGGGCCGGGGTTCGTGCCGGTCCGCTCGCTGAGTTTCGGCATCACCTCCGAGCTCGAACTGGTCGAGGCCGACGGGGCGCCGTTCGTGCTCCGCCGCTACACGGACCGGGAACGCGCGGCGCAACACCCCGGTCTGGTGGACGACGAGGTGCGAGCGCTCGAGGCCGCACGTGACGTGCTGGGGGACTTGGTACCCCGGCCGGTGGCATGGGACCCGTCAGGCGCCGAGACGGGTGTGCCGGCGCTGCTGATGACGTACCTCCCGGGCACGGCGCAGATCCACGGTCTCGACCCGGTGGCGTTGGTGGAGCCGCTTACCCGCCTGCATACGGCTCCGTTGTCGTCACGCCTGCCGTCATACCGCAGCTGGCTCTGGCATGCCGACGCCCGGGTGCCCGAGTGGTCGGTCCGGCCCGAGGCATGGGCGCGTCTGGTGGAGCGGACGACGGCGCCCGAGCCGCCCGGCACGGTGCGCTTCCTCCACCGGGATTTCCATCCCGGGAACCTCCTGTGGCAGAACGGGCGGCTCAGCGGGATCGTGGACTGGGCCAGCGCCTGCCGCGGCCCACGAGGGGTCGACCTGGCCCACACCCGGTGCAACCTGGCCCTCGTCGACGGTGTCGAGGCGGCTGAGCGGTTCCTGCTCGAGTACGTGCGGGCCAACCCGTCGTATCGCCACGACCCGTGGTGGGACGCCGCCGAGCTGCTCACGTGGGTCGACGACTTCGCGGGCGTGCTGGCCTTCAACGCCTTCGGCGCGGCACTCGACGTCGTGCTGCTCAGGTCCAGGGCAGACGACTACGCGGACACAGTGAGCCGGCAGGTCACGGCGGCCTAGCCCTTGAAGAGGTTCGACAGCCCGTCCGGATCCGAGGCCGGGAGGTCCAGGGTGCGGCTGCGCAAAATCCTGAGCGCATCCTTGCGCTGGTCCTCGTTCAGCCGCTCGACCAGCAGGATGCCGTCGAGGTGGTCGAGCTCGTGCTGGAAGACGCGGCCCTCGAGCTCGCTCGCTTCAATGGAGACTTCGTTGCCGTCCAGGTCGAGTCCGACCAGGTGCACGGCGTCGGGGCGCACGATCTCCCAACTCAGACCGGGAATGGACAGGCAACCCTCGTCGTAGACCCATTCGCCGTCGGACTCCACGATGCGTGGGTTGATGATGGTGCGGGCGCCCTCGCCCACGTCGTAGACGAAGATGCGCTTCTGCACACCCACCTGGTTGGCGGCCAGGCCGGTACCGGGCGCGGCGTACATCGTCTCGATCATGGAGTCGACCAGGCTCGCCACGGCCCCGTCGATCTCTTCGACGTCGCGGGTGCGTTCCTTCAACACGGGGTCGCCGTACTGGCGAATGGTCAGGCCGGGCATCGCTCCATTGTAATGGGCACCCCCGACCCCGCCGTCTCCGCCCGGGCGCTCACACCGTGGACGGGTCGACCTCGACGCGTAAGCCGCGTCCCGGCGGGCGCGGCACCCGGGCCAGGAGGTCGCACAACGGCCCGTGCTCGTCGGCCCGCACCAGGAAGCGCCCGTCGCCCAGCGGCGTCACCGTTACCCCCGCCGCCGCCTCTTGGCCCAACGCCTCGGCGTACCCCGCGGCGAGTGCACCCGAAACGAGCGCGAGGGCGGCGAAGGGGGGGAGGCCGGCGGCCCGACGAACCTTCTCCTCCTCGGCCAGGACGGGCGCCGGCTCTCCCCGGGACAGCGCGACCAGCACGGGGTGATCGGGCACCCGGGTCTGCACCAGTACCCGCGCCCAGGCGGGACCGCCGCCCCGAGGGCCGACCAGTCGGGCGGCCCGCACGAAGAGGGCCAAGGTGTCCTCGATGGCGGAGAGACGCGGGGCCAGCAAGTGGAGGTCGATGTCGAGGAATACCACGGCGGCGGCACGTCGGACCCGGTGCAGGACGGCCT